>JBGTNF010000001.1:0-5949 GCA_041743205.1 Thermomicrobiales bacterium
TTCAAGATCGCCGGCAAGGAGGCGTTCAAGAAGGGTATGCTCGCCGCCAACCCCGCCCTGCTGGAGCCGGTCCACACCTTGCGAGTGACGGTTCCCGATGAGTTCATGGGCGATGTGATGAGCGACCTCAACACCAAACGCGCCCATGTCAACGGCGTCGAACCGGGCGAGGATGGCCACTCCACAATCGAGGCCAACGTGCCGGCCGCCGAGCTGCAACGGTACTCCACCGACCTGCGTTCGATCACCCAGGGGCGCGGCGACTTCACCGCCGAGTTCCACCATTACGACCAGGTCCCGGCCCACCTCGCGGAGGCGATCAAGCGGGATTCGGCAATTCACGCCAACGGGCACGCCGCCTGAAATGTTTCCCTTGGGGGTAGACTGGAGCCGTGACGGTCCGCCATGATCGGCGGACCTTTCACGGTCAATTCGGCGAATCGCAACCAACCAGGGACGAATCAGGCAACATGGCGAGTCTCGAACAATCACCCGGCGGCGGCTCCGCGGCAACCTTCGAAATCGTGTTCGACGGCGGCGCGCTCGGCAATCCCGGCAAGGGCTACGGCAGCTATGAAATAACGTCGCAGAGAGCGATCGTGCGCCACCAGCGCGAGGACTACGGCGACAACGTCACCAACAACCAGGCAGAGTACCAGACCTTGATCGAGGCGCTGAAGTGGCTCGCGACCGAGCGCGGGGAATCGGCCAAAGCCACGCGGGTCGTCGTCAACGGCGACAGCCTGCTGGTGCTGAACCAGTTGCTGGGCAAGTGGAAGGTGAAGAATGAGGGTCTGCGCCCTTTGCATCGGGAGGCCGCCCAGCTCATCGGCAAGTTTCAGGACGTCGCCCTGATCTGGCACGCCCGCAGCAATTCGGTCAAGCGTCTCGGCCATTAGCGCGCGTTCGTTCATCTCGCGGACTGCCCGTCACCGGTCATCAGGTAGTGGCCGCCCTTGTGGCGGCCATGGGCGAGACATCGGAGGCGGCGCGAGCACCCTCTTCATGTGGAAATGGCTGCCACAAGGGCAGCCACTACCGGTGATTGGGGGTTGTTCGACGCCGTCTCCCAGTTTCAGCGCTGCGATCGAGGCGCAGTTTCAAGCCGAGCGCGAAGACGAATATGAAAAACCCGATCACGGCCAACGGCACGAACGCCATCCCGGTCAGCATCTTGATCACGACCAGGGAAATCGCCAGCGCCAAGAGGGCGAAGAAGAGTCCCTGACGGAGCGAAGCGGCGGCGGCGTCCATGAGTCTTGTCCGATCCTTGCATCATCGCGGAGTTTCGAACGTGCCCCGAATGACCATGTACCTGGCGTCGCCCCTTGGCTTTGCGGCGTCCACCCACGCGTTCATGGCTGACCTGGCCGAGCGCTTGCGGGTGGAACTCGACGTGATCAACCCCTGGGACGACCAACGCTTCGCCCGGGAATTCGACGAACTGAAGCTGGTGGACAGTGTAGCCGCCCGCGACGGACGGCTGGCGGCAATCAATTCCGAGCTTGGCCGCAAGAACACCGAGAGCATCGATGCTGCCGACGGCTTGATCGCGGTGCTCGACGGCGTGGACGTCGATTCCGGCACCGCCGCCGAAATCGGCTACGCGTTCGCCCGGGGCAAGCGAATTTACGGATTGCGCACAGACTTTCGTCTGGCCGGGGACAATCCCGGATCGATCGTCAACCTCCAGGTGCAGTACTTCATCGAGCGATCCGGCGGCCGGGTGGTGACCACAGTGGTTGAAATTCTCCAGTTGGCGGCCGGCTACGAGCGGGAATCCGGATCGGCGAAGGGTTGATTTTCAGCAGGACCGATCCTATACTCTCGGTGCTCGCGGGTGATTAGCTCAGCTGGTTAGAGCGCTACGTTGACATCGTAGAGGTCACTGGTTCGAGTCCAGTATCGCCCACCCAAGAGACTGGAGACAGCCGTGACCGTGCAATGGTCGCGGCTTTTCCATTGACCCTCCTCCCGGTCTGGCCGAAACGCTGATTTACCGCGTCTTCCTGACGACCGACGTCCCTGCTGATTCCGATCGAGGCAAACCCATGTCCTTGAGCCGCCAGCTCGTCATTCTGATCGCGTTGTCGATGTGCCTCCTGGCTCCAGCCCTTGCGACGGCCACGGCGCAGGAAGCCGACGAGCTCCAGATCACATCGGAGCGCTACGTGGTGGTCGACGTCGCAACGGGCCAGGTCTACGCCCAGCGCGGGGCCAACGACCGCGTGGCCATCGCCAGCCTGACCAAGGTGTTCACGGCGTTGCAGGCGCTCGAAATGGCCCCGCTCGACACCGAAATCACGACCAGGGATTCCGACCTGCGTTCTCCCGAAGGATCGTACTTCGGCACGAGCGGCACGCTGATGGGCTTCGGCGTGGACGAGACGTACACGCTGGAAGACATGCTCTACGGCATGCTCCTGCCTTCCGGCAACGACGCCGCCAACGCCATCGCCCGGTCGCTTGGCGCGCGTCCAGGCGACACCGATGCCGAAGCGGTCCAGCATTTCATGGATCTCCTCAACCAGCGCATCGCGGACATGGGGCTGGAAAACACGTTTCTCATGAATCCGCACGGCTGGGGCGTCGAGGGGCACTATTCGTCAGCGTCGGACGTGGCGGCGTTCAACCGGTTCATTACCCAATATCCAACGTTGATGGAAATGATGGGAACCGGCAGTTACACGACATCCAACGAGCTCCTCACGGTCAACAACACGAATCGATCGCTGGATCAGTACCCTTCGGTCGAGGCCGGCAAGACCGGATTCGATCTGGACGCAGGCTACTGCCTGGTGAACATCGCCCGGCGCGAGGAAACGGAGATGATCGCCGTCACCCTGGACGGCGTGGCCCCGGGTGACTGGTACGACGACAATGCCACGCTCCTCGACTACGGCTTCGACCAGCAGTCCACGCTGGCCAGCTCAGGCGCCGAATTCGAGGGCGACATCGCCGCCTTCCTCGATCCGTCGGTTGCCAGCATTGCGCGGTCAGCGAAACCGTCGACGTCGTTCGCGGCAGGAGCCGTGGCCGCCGCGGTTCCCGCCGAGCCCGGGCAACCCGCGTTGACGGCCCAGGAACCGGCTCCCGTGCCGGTGGTTCGCTCCGGCACCGATCGGATCGCCGAAAGCAGCCTGTGGATCGCCGCGATTGCCGCCGTCGGCCTAGTCGGATTTCGCGGCCTCCTGTCGTTTCGCCATCCTTCCACGACGAAGGCGAAAGAGCCGACGACTGACCCTACGTAGCGTCGATGACCGAGTAGCCCGAACAGCCTAAGGTGGGCGGTTGGGAAGGTGTCTCGTTTCGCTTTGGCGAAATTGCGGCGCACATTGACATGAGCGCCACTGGTTCCTATGCTACGGACACAATCGAAGACGTTACGCGTTGAGCAGGACAGGTCACCCGAGCGGGCACGCCAGCGAATCCGGAATCGGTGCAAGCCGGATCGTCGCCAGTCGGGAACGACACCCCCTGTGAGCAGGAACCCGAACGGCCACTCGCCCTTAGGGCGCCCCGGTTTGCCACCGATACACGGCCAGTCGAGCGACCGCCGCCGGACCTCTCCCGGCGACGATCGAAACGAGGGTGGAACCACGCCGGCCCGGCGTCCCTTTGGGACAGCCGGGCCGTTTTGCGTTCGATTCACCCATGCGGCAATTCGCCGTCCATCAGGGAGGAACCCATGTCTACCCCCATTGCCGAAGTCGAGCACATGGATATCGCCGTCGACGCGGCAGATAGCCGCGCCTACGAGCTGGCCCGGATGCGCCACTCCACCGCCCACCTCATGGCCGAGGCCGTCCAGGAGATGTTCCCGGACGCGAAGTTCGGGATCGGTCCCGCGATCGACAACGGGTTCTATTACGACTTCGACCTGCCGCGGCCGCTGACGCCTGACGATCTCAAGCAGATCGAGCAGCGGATGCGGTCGCACAAAAAGAAGAACGAGGTCTTCGAGCGCAAGGAAGTTTCCCGAGACGAGGCGCTGGATATCTTCGGCGACAACCCGTACAAGGTCGAGCTGATCGAAGGACTGCCCGAAGGCGAGACTATCTCGACGTACCAGCAAGGCGCGTTCCTCGATCTTTGCCGCGGTCCGCACGTTGAGTCCACGCGCGAGATCGGGCCCTTCAAGCTTCAGTCGATCGCGGGCGCCTACTGGCGAGGCGACGAGAAGCGGCCGATGCTCCAGCGCATTTACGGCACAGCCTGGCCGACGCAGGAGGAACTCGACGCGCACCTCCACATGCTGGTGGAGGCGCAGAAGCGCGATCACCGGCGGCTGGGCAAGGACCTCGACCTCTTCTCCGTGTCCGAGGAAATCGGCCCCGGCCTGATCCTGTGGCATCCGAAGGGCGCCATGATCCGCTACCTGGTCGAGCAGTTCGAGCAGCAGGAACAGCTCGCTCGCGGCTACGACCTGGTCTACACGCCGCACATCGCCTCGGACAAGATCTACCAGATCTCCGGGCACCTCGAGACGTACCACGAGAACATGTACTCGCCGATGTCGATCGAAGATGTCGACTACTACCTGAAGCCGATGAACTGCCCCGGCCACATCATGATCTACAAGAACTCCGGCCACTCGTACCGCGAGCTGCCGATCCGGCTGGCGGAGCTGGGTACGGTCTACCGGTATGAGCGGTCCGGCACCCTGCACGGCATGCTCCGGGTCCGCGGCTTTACGCAGGACGATTCTCACATCTTCTGCACCCACGAGCAGGTGGTCGAGGAAGTCGGCGGCGTGATCGACCTCGCGATCCACATGGCCGATATTTTCGGCTACCGGTTCGAGGCGTATCTCGGGACGAAACCCGAGAAGGCGATCGGTGAGGACGACGTCTGGAACGAGGCGATCGACGCCCTCAAGCAGGCGCTCGACGCCCGGAACCTGCCGTACAAACTGGACGAAGGCGAAGGCGCGTTTTACGGCCCCAAGATCGACATCAAGTGGCTCGACGCCCTGGGCCGCGCCTGGACCGGTCCCACGATCCAGGTCGATTTCAACCTGCCCGAGCGCTTCGACGTCAACTACATCGCCGAGGACGGCGGCCGGCACCGGATCGCGATGATACATCGCACGCTGCTCGGTTCGATGGAACGGTTCGTGGGCGGCCTGGTCGAGCACTACGCCGGCGCCTTCCCGGCCTGGCTGGCCCCGCAACAGGTGGCGGTGATCGCAATCACGGACGATCAGTACCCGTTCGCGGACAGCGTGCTGGAACGGCTCAAGGGGGCAGGCATCCGGGCCCAGGTCGACCGCTCAGGCGGGAGGATGCAGGCCAAGATTCGGAACGCCCAGCTGCAGAAGGTGCCGTACATGCTGGTGATCGGCAAGCGCGAGGAAGAAGCCGGCGCCGTCGCCGTTCGCTTGCGCTCGGGCGAAGACCTTGGCGCAATGCCGGTCGAGGACTTCCTCGGCCTGATCCTGCCGGTGATCGAAACGAAATCGCTCGACCTTCAACTGCCAAGGTAGCAACACGATTCGTAGGGGAGGCCCCGTGTGGCCTCCCGTCGTTACGGTGCCGAGGTAACCGCTATCTCGTAGGTGATATCCAGCGGGGCCGACCTTGTGTCCTCCCGTTGCTACGGCGTCGCGGAACTGCGGGAGCACACAAGGTGCTCCCCTACCGGGCGACGTTGGCGTAGGATGCGAAATCCGGTTGTTGCGCGGGCCGGCACACAGGCCGGCCCCTACGAATTTGCCGTGTCACCGCGTTGGCCGCAGGACCTTTTCTGGAAGCGTGAAATCGTCGGCCGGAATGAGGCGGAAGCCGCCAGCGCCGCGAATCTGCTTCACCGTGCCATCCTTGCGGAACGTGTAGCGCATCGGTTCGTGGTAGCCGCCGAAGCCCTTGTCACCGACGACCTTGAGTTCGGTGTCGGAAACGACTTCGAGTTCGGTCGCCTCGGCGGCCGGATCCGGCGACATCGGCGCCA
>JBGTNF010000002.1:0-5439 GCA_041743205.1 Thermomicrobiales bacterium
GCCGAGCCGGTCGGTCGGGCTGTGCGTCGCCACCGCTCCCGCGCCGGGCGGGCGGTCTCAGCGGAGTTGCAGGTGACGGTCGACCGGGTGGCGGCACGGTTCGCCGCCTGGTACTCGATGTTCCCGCGCTCGGCCGGAACCGTGCCGGGCCAGAGCGCGACCTTCAACGATGTCGAAAACCAGTTGCCGCGGATTGCCGGCATGGGGTTCGACGTGCTGTACTTCACGCCGATCCACCCCATCAGCAAGTCCAAGCGCAAGGGCCGGAACAATGCCCTGATCTCGGTGGAAGGCGATCCCGGCGTGCCGTACGCGATCGGCAGCGACGAGGGCGGGCACGACGCCATTCACCCCGAGCTCGGCACACTGGACGATTTCCGTCACCTGGTCGATGAGGCGGCCCGGTTCGGGATCGAGATCGCGCTCGACGTCGCGCTCCAGGGTTCGCCCGAACACCCGTGGCTCCGCGATCACCCCGATTGGTTCTACGTCCGGCCCGACGGCACGATCAAGTTCGGCGAGAACCCGCCAAAGAAATACGAAGACATGTACCCGCTCAACTTCCAGAGCGAGGCCTGGCGTGAGATCTGGGACGAGATGCTGCGAATCATCCTCTTCTGGGTCGACCAGGGCGTAAAGACGTTCCGGGTCGACAACCCGCACACCAAGCCGACCGCCTTCTGGGAGTGGCTGATCGCGCAGGTGCGAAAGGATCATCCGGAGGTCATCTTCCTCTCCGAGGCTTTTACCCGGCCCAAGGTCATGAAGGCGCTCGCCAAGGCCGGCTTCGCCCAAAGCTATACGTATTTCACCTGGCGCAATTTCAAGCAGGAAATCCGCGAGTACGGCGAGGAGCTGACGCAGTCCGACGTCACGGAGTACATGCGCGCCAATCTCTTTCCCAACACCCACGATATCCTGCCGCCGATCCTGCAAGAGGGCGGACCGCCGGCCTTCAAATTTCGGCTGGTGCTGGCGGCCACGATGTCGTCCGCGTACGGTATCTACAGCGGCTACGAACTCTGCGAGAACACGCCGGTTCCGGGCCGGGAGGAGTACCTCGATTCCGAGAAATACGAGTACAAGGTGTGGGATTGGGATCGGCCAGGCAACATTGCCGGCTACGTGGGGCAGGTCAACGCCATCCGGTGCGAGCACCCCGCCCTGCAGGAGTACGACAACCTGCGGTTCGTCGATACTTCCGACGACAACGTCCTGGCCTACTACAAGGCAACCCCCGACCTGTCCGACATCGTGCTCGTTATCGTCAACCTCGATCCCTTCCACACTCACAGGAGCGCGGTCTGGCTGCCGCTCGATCGGTTCGACGTGGCGCCCGATGGCCAGCTCCGGGCCCACGAATTGCTGTCGAACGAATCGTTCCTGTGGACGGGCGGCGAACAGCAGGTAGAGCTCGACCCGAACCATAACCCGGCCATGATCTTCAGCCTGCGCGAATGGGTCCACCACGATTTCGTGGAACCCGAGCGGTAGGGACGGCAAGCACGACGCGTTGCGAATGTGCCCGTGGCGATGCGGGTTTGATGAATGGTGGAGGTCGGCATGCTGAACCGCGACGAATTGTGGTTCAAGGACGCGGTGTTCTACGAGGCGCCGATCAAGTCGTTCTTCGACTCGACCGGGGATGGCATTGGCGATCTGTCCGGCATGACCGAACGGCTGGACTACATTCGCGACCTTGGCGTGGATTGCATCTGGCTCCTGCCGATGTACCCCTCACCGGGGCTGGACGACGGGTACGACATCGCCGATTTCACGAGCGTGCATACCGATGTCGGCACGATCGAGGATTTCCGGACGTTCATGGACACGGCTCACTCCAAGGGCCTGCGCGTGGTCGCCGACCTCGTCATGAACCACACTTCGGACCAGCATCCGTGGTTCCAGGAAGCGCGCTCCGATCCCGAATCGCCCTACCGCGACTATTACGTGTGGTCGGACGACCCGGAGCAGTACGCCGGCGTTCGCGTAATCTTCACCGACACCAACACCTCGAACTGGACCTACGATCAAAAGGCCGGCCAGTACTTCTGGCACCGCTTCTTCTCGCACCAGCCCGACCTGAACTATGAGCACCCGGAAGTGCATCGTGAGATGCTTGACGTCTGCCGATTCTGGCTAAACCTCGGTCTCGATGGCTTCCGGTGCGACGCGGTGCCGTACCTCTACGAGCAGGAAGGCACGATCTGCGAGAACCTGCCGGCCACGCACGCCTTCCTCGCCAAGCTCAGGCGCGTGGTGGACGACGAGTTCCCCGGCACGGTCCTCCTCGCCGAAGCCAATCAATGGCCGAGCGATGTCGTCGAATACTTTGGCACCGATGAGGCGCCCGAGTTCCACATGGCGTTCCATTTCCCGTTGATGCCGCGCATGTACATGGCGATGCGGCGGGAGCTGCGGACGCCGATCGTGGAGGTCATGGAATCGACTCCGGCAATCGCCGAGCACAGCCAGTGGGCGATCTTCCTGCGCAACCACGATGAGCTGACCCTGGAGATGGTCACTGACGCCGACCGTGACTACATGTATTACGAGTATGCGAAAGACCCGCGCATGCGGATCAACGTCGGAATCCGGCGCCGCCTGGCGCCGTTGCTGGACAATGGCCGGCGCCAGATCGAGATGATGAACTCCCTGCTCTTCTCCATGCCGGGCTCACCCGTGCTCTACTATGGCGACGAAATCGGGATGGGCGACAACATCTACCTCGGCGACCGGAACGGCGTGCGCACGCCGCAGCAGTGGTCCGGCGACCGGAACGCTGGCTTCAGCCGGGCCGATTGGGCGCGGTTGTACTCGCCGGTGATCATGGACCCGGTCTACGGCTACACCGCCGTCAACGTCGAAGCCCAGACCCGGGTGCCGACCTCGTTGCTCAACTGGATGAAGCGGATGATCGCCGTCCGCAAGCGCTACCACGCGTTTGGCCGCGGCACGATCCGGTTCCTGCATCCCGATAACCTGAAGGTGCTCGTCTATCTGCGCGAATGGGAAGGCGAGGTCCTGCTCTGCGTCGTCAACCTGAGCCGGTTCGTGCAGTTCGCCGAGCTCGACCTCGCCGAGTTCAACGACTGGCAACCGGTCGAGCTCATCGGCGAAATCCGGTTCCCGAAAATCGGCGAACTGCCGTACTTCATCACACTCGGTCCACACGCGTTCTACTGGTTTCGCCTGGAACGCGACGCCTCTTATTGATGGGCAATTCCCGGCAGGAGGCAGGCCGTTGAGTTTGCACACATGGATGACGGAGCACCCTGACGCTGTCGACGACTTGATCACAGGGCAGCGCTGGTTCGGCGACAAGTCACGCACGCCGATCCGGTTCACGCCGACCCTGGTGCACGAGTTCGCGCACGATGGCCACCAATTCGGGTTGTTCGAGGTGCTCGTCGAATTCTCCGAAGGCGCGCCCTCGACCTACTTCATGCCGCTCTGGCATCGCACGGACGATCACGTCATCGACGCCCTGCTCGAACCGTCCTTCCTGTCGTGGCTGGCCGAAGGGTTCGCGCATCGACGTACGATCGAGACCGCGAAGCAGGACCGGATCGTTTGGACGCCGGCGGGTGATGTCGACGCGTTGTCCTGGACCAGCCGCGCGCCACGGGTGCTGACTGGAGAGCAAAGCAACACGTCGGTCATCTTCGGGGAACGGGCCATTCTCAAGGTGTTCCGGAAGCTCCAGCCGGGCGTCAATCCCGATTCGGAAATCGTCGCCTTCCTGTCTGAACATCATGACTTCGCGCATGTGCCGTCCTACCTGGGCTCGATCGTGCTGGAATCGGACGGCGACCGGGAACCGGTCGAGCTGGCGGCGGTCCAGGGCTTTGTTCTGAACGGTGGTGACTGCTGGCGCTGGCTGCCGGGAGCCTTGGGTTCGGCTGCGAATGAGGAGCTCGGTAACCTGCTCGATTCAGTGAGCTGGCTTGGGGTACGCACGGGCGAACTCCACGTTGCGCTGGGCGATGCCGCCGGCGTGACCGACTTCGAGCCCATGCCGTTCACCAGCGGCGACATCGCCGCACTGGAAGATCGCCTGGGCCGTGAAGTCCGCCTGACCGCCTCGATGCTGCACCGCGACGGCGCCTTGTCCCACGCTGGATCGGAATCGCTGGCGTCTTCCCTGCTTGCGAGCATCTCCCATGTCGACGTGCTGCTCGGATCGCTGAAGATTCGGGTGCATGGCGACTACCACCTCGGGCAGGTGCTGCGGGCCGTCGACGACTTCGTGATCATCGACTTCGAGGGCGAGCCGTCGCGGACAATGGCTGAGCGACGGCAGAAATCCTCGCCGCTCAAGGATGTCGCCGGGATGCTGCGCTCGATCGACTACGCCGTGGCCACCGTTCTGGCGGATCCCGCTGTGTCTCAAGCTCATCGGGACACCCTGGAGTGGTGGCGGGAGACGGCGGAGACGGCGTTCGTCAGCGGATACCTGAGCATCGTCAACAATCCCTCCCGCGGGCTCGTGCCCGATGATGACGAGCACGCCTTCGAGCGGGCGCTCGACCTCTTCATGATCGAAAAGGCGCTTTACGAGGTGCGGTACGAGCTCGACAACCGCCCCGAGTGGCTGGACATTCCCCTTGGCGCACTGCGTCGGATCGGCGCCGGTGACTGAACGGGCCGCCGCCAGCCGTGTGCTAGAGTGGCCCCACGATGATAGAGACGCTTGCCCTCGACTCACTGCTCATCCTGATCCTGGCGCTCCTGATCCCGATCGGGTTGTATCGTGGTGGATTGCGGGAAGTCTGCTCGGCGGCGGGCGTGTTGCTCGGCCTGATCGTCGCCCAGCAATGGGCAGACCGGTGGGGCGGCTGGGTCGCGGATTCGACCGGTATCGATGACGGCGTTTCCCGCTTCATGGTCGCCGTGACGGTCCTGGTCCTGTTTGCGGCCCTGATCGGATACGCCGCCGCGTCCACGTTCACCCACGCCCCGGGACCCGGTGGCCGGCTCTACGGCGGCCTCATCGCCTTCCTCAATGGCGTCCTGTTCCTGGGAGCCTTGATCCAGTTCGTGGCGACCTATCTCTACGACGGCGTGTATCCGGACCTCATCCGGCGCGGATTCGTCGCCCGCGCGCTTTCGGTCGGCTTCGATTGGGTGTTGCTGGCGGTCTCGATCGTGGTGGTGATCGCCACGGTGCTCGGCATGATCGTCCGCGAGCGCGATACCGACGACCTGGTGGTCGAGGCGCCGAGGGCATCGACCGCCACCCCGCGGCGTCCGGCGGTCGCCCCTTCGATGGCGCCCGAACCGGTCAATCTCGCGCCCGCCGGCGGTCCGGCGGTTCCGGAAGATCCCGGCCCCACCTCCACCGTGAAGATCCGGGAGGTCCGGCATTGGGAGGAACCGACGCCGCCGTCGTTGAGCGACCTGCAATCGGGCTGGTCGCGCACCTGGCCGAGCGATGTG
>JBGTNF010000003.1:0-19414 GCA_041743205.1 Thermomicrobiales bacterium
GTGTTCGATCGTGTCGAGACCGACCGTTGGGGCGGCGGGAAGCGCCAACATGGAAGCCCATCCTTCGTACGTACGCGGGAACGATCTCACCTAGTGTACGCACGAAGAATTAGTTGGTACAGATGGACCGCTAGCCCTCCCGCTGAATCCGGGTCACGTACCCACGGGAGGACACAAGGTCCTCCCCTACCCGACGACTGGCGTTCGAGCGGGCCGGTGTCCCTCGTGAATTGGCCAGGGCACGTCAGCCGCTATCCCACCGTCACCGGGCCACGCGACAAGTCGCCCGCCGCAATGTCGACCGTTTCGCCCGATTCCAAACGCAACACAAGCAACCCACCCTCGGAGACACCTTGCAGCACGCCCTCGTGCCTTCGCGATCCGTCCTGCACCCGGACCAGCTCGCCCCGGTAAGCGAGCCGGTCGACGACCTCCCGCCACGGCCCATCGAGCTCACTCCGCTCGAAGCATTCCATGACGTCCGTGAGGTTGCCAGTAAGTGTCGTGAACACGTCATCGATGGCATGCGAAGCATGTGAGGTTTCCGCCAGGCTCGTCGCGGTGGCGGGCAGCGACGACGCGGTGTCGTTCACGTTCAACCCAACGCCGACGACAAGCGAGAGGTCGTTTCGATCGGGCAGCGACGTGCTGGTCGCCAGGACGCCGGCGATCTTTCGGCCATCGGCCAGCACGTCGTTCGGCCACTTGATCGCCGACACGGCCCCGGTGTGACGGTCCACCGTGCGGGCCACCGCCAGACCGAGCAGCAGCGAGAGCTGGCCGATCTCATGCCGGCGCCATTGGGTGTGGGCCACGAAGGACATGAGGATGGAAGCGTTCGGCGCCGTGGTCCAGGTTCGGCCCGCCCGCCCCCGCCCGGCCGTCTGCAGCCCGGCGAGCACGGTCGTGCCCGGTGTCGCGCCCTCGACCGCCAACCTCGACGCCAGGTCCATCGTGCTGCCGGTCTCCATCAACCGGATCAGCGGTCGGCCCACGATCACACCCCGTTACTCGTCGGTCGGGCCATCGGGGTCGCTTTCGGCATCGCTCCCGGAGGAATCGGAGCGGCCCCAGCGGGAGGTGCGCTCGGCCGGTTTCTCCACATCCGGTTCCGGCCGGGGCAACCTGGTCAGGAGCAGCTTTCGCACGCGGTGCCGCTCGACCGCCTGGATTTCGACGCGCACGCCTTCGGCCTCGAAGGCGTCGCCCTGGATCGGCAGC
Source organism: Thermomicrobiales bacterium (assembly GCA_041743205.1). Taxonomy (GTDB): domain Bacteria; phylum Chloroflexota; class Chloroflexia; order Thermomicrobiales; family UBA6265; genus JACCYX01. The sequence goes on from JBGTNF010000003.1 coordinate 1,222, forward strand.
CGGCCGAGATGCTTGTGAACGAACCCGCCCAGCGTCCCAAAGTCGTCATCGTCCTCGAACTGGATGCGCAGGGCGTCCTCGACATCTTCGATCGGAAGGCGGCCATCGGCCAGCAGTTGATCGTCCGCTGGCTGGTCGAAGAGCCAGTCGTCAGCGTCGTATTCGTCCTGGATTTCGCCAACGATCTCTTCGAGGATGTCCTCGATGGTGACCAGGCCGGCGGTGCCGCCGTACTCATCGGCCACGATCGCGAGGTGGATCCGGTTGCGCCGAAGGTCCGCGAACAGGACGTTGAGGCCCTTGGACTCCGGCACCACGAAGGCGGGCCGGATCAGGTCGAGCAACGGGATGCGGATCGTGTTGCCGATCACGAACGGCAGCAAGTCCTTGGCGTAGAGCACGCCGATGATGCGGTCGATCGATTCCTGATAGACGGGGATGCGGGAGTGGCCCGCCCTGACGATGGTGTCGATCAGCTCACGCGGATCCACGGTGCGGTCGACGGCGACGATGTCCAGCCGGGGCACCATGATGTCGCGAGCGGTCATCTCCTCCAGGCTGAGGATGCCGTCGATCATCTCCTGCTCGTCAGCGCCGATGACCTGGTCGTCACGCTCGAACCGCCGGGGCCGGAGTTCGTCTTCCAGGGCGGCGCTGTCCGGTTCGACGTTCTCCCCCGGCAGGATCCGGCTGAAACCAAGCGCCACGCGTTCCACGAGCCAGTTCAGCGGCACCAGGAGGATTGTCGCGACGTGCCCGAGCTGGAGCGTGGCGCCGAGGAAGCGATCCATCTCCTTGGCGGCGATCGCGCGCGGCAAGGCGAGACCGAAGACGACGAAGGCTGTCGCCACGATCAACATGGCGAGCCACCGCAGAGGTCGGTCGGTGACGTCCTCGAACGCCTGGATGAGTGATCCGGTGGCGAGGATCGCCATCAACACCTGGAGCAGGATCATCGAGGCGGCGAGAATCCGGCGTGGATCGACGAGGGACTGGACCGTGCGCGGCCGTGGGCCATCGTCCTTTCCGTCCCGTGCGTCCTTCGCCGGCGCGAACTGGCGCAGGCGCTGGGCGCTGGTCAGGCCGATCGTGGATTGCACGATCGCCGCCAGGCACATGACCAGCAGGGCCAGGATCGCGAGGGTGATATGTTGCCAGGCGCTGTCCAAAGATGGTCCTTCTTGCTGGCGTCCAGGCACGAACCGGACCGCCGGGAGCGGATCAGGTGAAGAGGGCGCTGACGCTCAGGCCCTTGTGCGTGCGCATGATCGCTTCCGCCAGGAGCGACGCCACGCTGACGATTTCGATACGATCGATGCGACCTTCCGGCATCGGAATCGTGTCGGTGACGAAGAGGCGGTCGATCGACGACTCGTGGATCTGGTGGAGGGCGTCGGCGGCGAAGATGCCATGGGTCGCCGCCACGTGGACCGTGCGGGCGCCGCGCGCTTCCAGCAGCCGGGCCGCCTCGATCAGGGTCCCGCCGGTCGAAATCATGTCATCGACGATGACCGCGATCTTGCCGTCGACATCGCCGACCATTTCCAGCGTTTCGGTGGCGTCCGGTTTCGGATGCTGCTTGGAGATGATCGCCAGCGATCCGCCGACGCGCACCCGGAAATCCTCGGCGCGGGCCACGCCGCCGGCGTCGGGACTGACGACGACGACCTCGTCCGAAACCGAGCGGCGGAAGGCCCGGGCCAGCAGAGGCGTCGCGCGCAGGTGATCGACGGGAATGTTGAAGAACCCTTCGATCGCCGGAGCATGCAGATCGACCGTCAGGACCCGGTCGGCGCCGGACGTGGTGAGGATGTCCGCCACCAGCTTGGCCGAAATCGGCTCCCGGCCCGAGGTCTTCTTTTCCTGCTTGGCGTAGCCGTAATATGGCACGACCGCCGTCACCCGCGCCGCCGACGCCCGCTTCATGGCGTCCAGCATCAAGAGCAATTCCATGACGTGGTGATCGACCGGGTTCGAGGTTGGCTGAATGATGAAGACATCCGAGCCGCGGACGTTCTCCTCGATCTTGATCCGGGTTTCGCCGTTCTTCCACAGCCCGACTTCGGCACGGCCTGGGGCAGTTTCGAGTTCGCCGGCGATCGACCGCGCCAGGGCCGGATGGGCGCTGCCGCTGAATATCTGGAGCCGTCCATCCATGATCGCCAATTACTCCCCTGTCGTTTCGCCTGGTTGCGGATCACCGGTTCGGGCGTGGCGGCGGGCAATGGACCGCGCGGGCATCCCGACCACGGTCGTGTCGGCGGTCACGTCCCGGTTGACCACGGCGCCGGCGCCCGTACGGGCCCGCTCCCCGATCGTCACCGGGGCGATTAGCACGGTGTCGCTGCCGATGAAGACATTGTCACCGATCCGGGTGGGATGTTTGTTGACGCCATCGTAATTGGCGGTAATGGCGCCGGCGCCGATATTCACGTGTTCGCCCACCGTTGCGTCCCCCAGGTAGGAGAAGTGGCCGACCCGGGCGCCGCGGCCGATCCGGCTGCCCTTGATCTCGGCGGACGTGCCGATATGCACATCGGGGCCGATCTCGGCGCCACCGCGAACGTGGGCGTACGGTCCAACGTCGCTGCCTTCGCCAATCGTCGAATCCGAAACCGTCGACGACCGGACGACGGCTCGGTCGTGGAGCGTCGCGTTGTGCAGGATCGCGTGCGGCCCCACCTGGCAATGTGCCCCGATGCGGGTGGCGCCGGTCAGGACAGAGAACGGGTGGATTACGGAATCGGGTTCAATCTGAACTGTTTCGTCGATGAATACGGACTCGCCGCCGATGATCGTCACGCCCCGCCGCTGCCATCGTTCGCGAACGCGGCGTCGAATCACCGCGTCGGCCTCCCCTTGTTCGACCCGGTTGTTGATGCCGAGCGCCACATCGGGGACGGCCGGCACGGTGGCGATCGGCCACGGCTCGCCTTCGGTCATGTCGGCAATGGCGAGTTCCAGGATATCGGTCAACTGGAGCTCGCCCGTCCCGGCGTTTGGTTCGAGCCGGGCCAGGGCCGATCTGGCCCACGCGGCGTCCAGGACCATGATCCCGCTGTTGATTTCCGTCTCGCCAACGCGTTTGGCCGAATCGTCGACCTTGACCTCGACGATCCGTTGGACCTGCTTTTGCCTGTCACGTTCGATCCGTCCGTAACTTTTGGCTTCGGGCAGGGTGCACGTCAGGATCGTGATCTTCGAGCCGGTCGCCACTGCGCCATCGAGCAAGGCCTGCACCGTGTCGCCGGTCAGCAGGGGACTGTCCCCCAGCAGGGAGACGATCCAGGCGCAAGGCGCGGCGTGGTCGAGGGCGCTGCGCACGGCCCCGGCGGTGCCGTAGGCGTACCGTTGGGGAATGGCCTCGAACGCGCCTGGCATCCCAAGACGGTCCGGCAAATCGAGCATGTCGGCGTTGACGACCGCCACCAGCTGGTCCGGCTGGATCGCCAGGCCCGCGCGAATCACCCGCTCGACGATGGGCGTGCCCGCCACCGGGTGAAGATGCTTGGGCATCGAGGAATGCATCCGGGTCCCATGACCGGCAGCCAGGACGGCCACTGTCACGCGGCCGGATCGTCGTTGTCGATCAGGAGTTGACGTCACGGTGAATCTGTCGCTTCCCGGAGGCGCGATGCCCGTTGCGGGCACAAGGCCCTGTCGCTGACGAGAAGGAGTGCGCCGACGTCTCGACCGGTGGCCGGAACGGGTTGCGTGGGAGGAGCTAACGCTTGGCTCGCGAGCCAGGATTCGAACCTGGAATAAAGGTTCCAAAGACCCTTGTGATACCTTTTCACCACTCGCGAATGTGGCCGAATCCAGTCTAAAACGTTGCGGCCCTTCGGCGCCACACGCCGCGCGGCGCGACCGCCCACGGTTCAGGCCCGCGGATGGTGTACGCTCACGTGCAATGAACGATTTTGCGCGCCTGGGACCGGACCGAGATGAACAGATCGGCTTCGACCAACTCAACCGCACTCGCCCAACCGCAAGTGACGATCATTACGGTTCCATTCCGCCTGCGACAGTTCTCGCTGGAGGTTGGCCACCGTGCCAACACGAAGTTCGGCACAACGCTCATCACCGGCCATCCCGGCGCCGATGAATCGCTCGACGAAGCGGCCCGACGAATCATCAGCCAGTGGATCGGGTGCGATGCGCAATACGTCGAGCAGCTCTACACGCTCAGTACCGAACGGACCGACAAGCGGGAAGTAGCCGTGAGTTATGTTGCCCTCTTTCGCCAGGATGGCTGCCTGGCCGCCTCAGACGAGCGGATGCGCTGGAGCCGGGACCGCGACCTGCACATCCACGATCACATTCACCAGATGGTCTTCGACTACGCATCGCTCCGTCTCAAGGCCAAGTTCGGCTACACCAACATCGCGTTTCACCTGATGCCGGAGCATTTCACGTTGTCCGAACTCCAGCACACTTACGAACACGTCCTGGGGCATCGGGTGGACAAACGCAACTTCCGGCGCCGGATGACCGCCTCGCGGTCGCTGGTCAAGTCCGCCGACCTGTGGCGGGACGGCAGTCACCGCCCGGCGGCTCTCTACCGGTTCGTCACCCAGGACGATCCCGCGGCCTACCTCACGCCGTCGTGGGCCGCCGCCAGCTTTTCCCAGCGAACCGGCGAACCCGAAACAGACGAACTTTAGCGGCTCGAAACCCGGCAGCCAAACAGAATGCATTCAAGGAGCAGGAGCATGACCTCGTCGAAGCGGTACGGCATCGTGGCGGCGTTGAGCAAACCGGAAGCCGAACGGCTGGGTGACGAGATCGCCGGCTGGATCCGCCAGCACGGGCACGAACCTGTGCCGGAGGCGGAACTCTCCGCTCACGGCACGGCCGGCATCGACGCCGTGGTGGTGCTTGGCGGCGATGGGTTGATGATGCGCTCGGCCAATGTCTACCCGGATGTGCCGCTGCTGGGGATCAATTTTGGCAAGGTGGGCTTCCTGGCGCTGGTCGAACAGCAGGACTGGAAACGCGCGCTCGAAAACCTGGTGAAGGGCGATTTTTCGGTCGAGACCAGCTCAACGCTCGAAGCGACCGTCCACCGGGGAACTGACGATCTGGAACAGGGCTGGGCGATCAACGATGTCGTGATCCGCGGCGGCAACCGGATGCTCGATGTCGAGGTCTACATCGACGGGCACTTCGTCAACACCTACCCTGGCGACGGCATGATCGTCTCCACCGCCCGCGGCAGCACGGCCTACTGCATGGCGGCTGGCGGCCCGATCCTGACGGCGGGCGTGCGTGGCTACGCGATCGTGCCGATCTCCTGCCATTCACCAATCCGCACGCCCACCGTCGTTTCCGAAAGCGTCCTCATCGAACTGGTGCTCACGAACGATCACGAAGGGTCGCTGATCCTGGACGGGCGGACGATGATCGATCTCCAACGGGCCGACGTCATCCAGATAAGGCGCGGTGTTCACACCTTTCAACTGGTGACGTTCGGTTCGACCAACTTCTACGACGCGATCCGGGAGAAATTCAATTTCCAGATCCGGCCAGACGTCGTCCCGACGCGGCGCGCGCTGACGCCCGGCGCAGGCGATGCCGCGAAACGGTAAATGTCTACTGAACCTTGAACCGTTCGGGCACCGTGGTCACGTCGCCTTCATCCTCGTCGTCCACTTCGTCACGATCGCGAAGCACCGAGAGGTCGGGTTCGCGCTTGCGGACATGATCGGCTGATGCGCCGTTCGGGGCGACGGTTCGCGGCCTGGATCCGTTGCCGTTCGATTCGGCCGGCGCGGAAGCCCGGAACTCCTCCATCTGCACCACCGAGGGCTGGAGGAGATCGCGGCCCAGCGTGGTGGCGGCGGTTGCGGCCGGCAGTGCCCTGGTCTCTTCGCGCGTGCGCTGGTCTTCCTCATCCCGGAGCCGCTTCTCGATTGCGGCCGGGTCGATCCAGCGGTCGTCGTCGATCTTGACCTCGGCCTGCTCATGGTCGTGGGCGTGCTGGACGCCGCAGTATGGGCAGACGTCCCAACGCAGGTCGATCAGGCGACCGCAGCTTCCGCAATCCTCGCGCAACTGGGTGTTGCAGTGCGGGCAGAGCTGCCAGTCGTCTTCGACGAAATGGTTGCAGGTTGGGCAGAGCGGCAGTTCCTGCAAATCCTGGAGCAGGTATTCCTCCTCCAGCGAGCGCTGGTACGCCTCGTCCAGGGTCTCGCCCGGCCGCAACAGGCGGTAGAGCAGCCAGCCAGGCACCCAGAACAGCACCACCAGCAGGGTCGAGAAGACCTGGGTGAGCACGTTCCGGCTGCGCGACTCGATGTCGCGGAACGTCCAGATCGCGAGCACGAACCAGGTTGCGATCAGGTACGCCCCGCCCAGCGCCAGGAGGATTTGCAATCCACGAGCGACGAGGGTTTCGATTTCCAAACGAGCACTCCTTGATTCCGGGTGGTCAGGCTATCCCGAGGCGTTCGTAGCGTTCGACCGAAACGACGAACATCGTCGCTCCGCCGACCAACACCTCGACGGGATTGGGGATGTAGAACTCGCCCGGTTCGACGATTGGCATCAGGGGATTGACGAAGCGCGTGCGCGAATGGCAGTTGTTGCGGACGATTTCCTGCACGTCGGCGACGTGTTCATCTTGAACGCCAACCAACAGGGTGACGTTCCGCTCGCGCAGGAATCCGCCGGCGCTGTTGATCTGGGTGGCGCGGTAGCCGCGTGCGGTGAGCGAAACGAGGAGCGGTTCGGCATCGGCGCCCTGGACCACCGCGATGACCAGCTTCATGACCTGATTCCATTCGCGCCGAGCCGTCCGCCCGTCTGGCGTCGGGGATCGCTTCAGCGCGACGTATTACGCAATCGCCAGTGCGTTCCGCACCTGGCGCCAAATAGTCGATTGTACGAACTCGGGCGCGCCCTGGGCGTCGATGACAAGCCACCCATCAGGCGATTCCGCCGCCAACGCCAGGTATCGATCTCGCACGCGTTGATGATAGGCGGTACCCGCCAGGTCGATCCGGTTGACCGATGCCACGTCCGCATACCGGCGTTGCAAACCCACCGAGACCGGTAGATCGAGCAGGATGCGGATATCGGGTTCGAGACCGCCGGTGGCGAACGCTTGGATGGGCCGGATGGAACCGGAATCCAGACCACTGCCGCCGCCCTGATAGGCGTAGGTGGAATCCACGAAACGATCGCAAACGACCCATGCCCCACGCCCCAGCGCCGGCCGGATGACCTCCCGCACGTGCTGGGCCCGCGCGGCCGCGAGCAGGAGCACTTCGGCTTCCGGGACAATAGTATAGCCGCCCTGCTTCAGCAGCACCGAACGGAGCTCGTCTCCGAGGGCTGTGCCGCCCGGTTCGCGAGTCTCGACGACGTCGCGTCCGTCCTGGCGCAGGCGCTCGGCGAGGCGGCCGGACTGGAGCGTTTTCCCCCCCCCTTCCGGCCCCTCGAAAACGATGAAATGACCCACCTACTGCATGCCGCGCCGGTAGATCTCGACGTGGCGGAACGGATCGCGCCCCCGGCTTCGGGAATCGAGACTGTAGCGTTCGGCCAGTTCGTGCTGCATGCGCCGGATCGGCGGCGCCTGCGGGCTCAGCGCGGTAGCCGTAGCACCTTGCATGATGGCGGAAATGGCGTCCTCGGCCTCAGTCAGGGCCCGGATCATGGAGTCCCCGCGGGACGCCTTGGGCTTGCCGGCGGCCGGCCGCTCAACCGCCGCGTCGCTGGGCTGGATGGCCTGCGGGAAGAGCGAGGTCAGCACGTGCTCCATCTGGGTGGCGGTGTTGGAACGGAGCACGTAGACCGGAATGCCTCGCAACTCGGCGTCGCGAACCGGTTGTGGTTTCTGTCGGTAGGCGTTCTTCAGGGTCATCACCAGGTCGGCGTCGGCCGGTTCCCGGACCATGATCGCCGGCACGTCCATCCGGAGGATCGATTGCTCCAGCCGGTTCCGGCTCACGCCGTACGGAAACACGCGAAGCGGCTTCGCCCTGGTGCCTCGTCCTTTGGCGAACGCAGCCACGGTGGGAGCCGTCGGGGCCTCCGTTCGAGAAGGTTCGGCGACAGGAGGCTCCACCGGTTCGGTCCGGACCGGTTCGGCTGGCGCGGAACGCTGCTGGCGGCTGCTGATGTCGACCGGTTCGTTCCACAAGCCGCCGTGAACCGAGGCCCCCCCATCGGCCACCGGCAGGCCGGGCCGATGCGCGGGCGCCGATGACCCGCTGGCGCGGGGGTCCCGGCGCTGGTCGCTGCTGGATGTCCGTTGCACCGTTCCGTGCTCGTCCCGGCGGCGGCTCTCCGAACCAATCGGCGCCCCGCGCAGGATCGCATCGACGGTCGACGCCACATCGAGGTGAACGATGACCTCGTCGCGATCGACGAGTTCGACCATCACGTTGAACGTGGGCGGGGCCTTGCGTTCGAGGATCGATTTCTGGGTGCCACGCCGCCGCGCCTCCTCATCGGAGAGGGTGACCGACTGGATGCCGCCCATCAGGTCGGAGAGCGTGGGGTTGAGCATCAGGTTTTCGAGCGTGTTGCCGTGGGCGGTGCCGATCAGCTGCACGCCACGCTCGGCGATCGTCCGCGCCGCCATCGCTTCCAGTTCCGTGCCAATCTCGTCGATGACCACGACCTGGGGCATGTGGTTCTCGACAGCCTCGATCATCACGGCGTGCTGGGCGGTGGGCGTTGGCACCTGCATCCGGCGTGCGCGCCCGATCGCTGGATGCGGAATGTCTCCATCGCCGGCGATCTCGTTGCTGGTGTCGACGACGACGACCCGCTTGCGCAGCTCGTCGGCCAGAACCCGGGCCGTTTCGCGAAGGAGGGTGGTTTTGCCGACTCCCGGTCGCCCGAGCAGCAGCACGCTCTGGCCGGATTCGATGAGGTCGCTGATGATGGCGATCGTGCCGTACACAGCCCGGCCGATACGGCACGTGAGCCCCACGATCTCGCCGCCCCGGTTGCGGATGGCCGAGATGCGGTGCAGCGTGCGCTCGATGCCGGCCCGGTTGTCGTCGCCAAAATCGCCGATCCGGCTACTCACGAACGCCAGGTCGTTGCGTGTGATATCGATATCCGAGAGGACGATTTCGTCGAACTGGAACCGGGCTTCGGGCGGACGGCCCAGATCCATGACGATTTCGATCAAGGCGCCGTAGGCGTCGCGCGCCTGCAGGATCGCGATCCGGTCGGTGACATGCGTGGGGAGGACGGTGAACAGGTCCTTCAGGTTGTCGGTGACTTCGACTTCCTGCCCTGGGACCGAAGCGTCGTCGAGGTACGTGTCTGGCATGCTGCTCACCTGTTACCCCCGAACTGGATTGGCGCCGGTTGGGGCTGGAGACTCCAGCGCCGAACCGTCGTCCGATCCGCGAGTGAGAGAATCGCTGTCGTGGCCAACCCACGCTCTCCAGGACGATGACTCCGCGACCGGGTCTTTCGACGATCCTTTCAAGAAGGTCGGAACGCGCTTGCCGCTCGATTCCTTGACTTCATGGGGGAAATTCACGACCGTCGCGACGGGCGACCGGGCCATGGCCGTGGTGTACTTGACGTGCAGTTGCTGTTCGAGTTGCACCGAAAAGCCGCGATCCACCAACGGTTGGGTGAATTCCTGCTGATACCCGCGCGTGGCGATGTAGACCTGACGCGGCGCCAACTGCGCCAGATCGGCCAGGGCCCCGGCGAGCAACGGCGAAAACAATTCGCCGCGGCGAGGATCGATGACGAATTCGAGGATGTGCCGATCGGGCCGGGATTCAGCGCGCAGGTAGGCGACGATCTGATAGCCCTCCTCGATGACCCAGCCGGCCTGAACCGACGACGGCGAGAACCGGGGGTTGATATCCCACCGATCACTGGTCAGCGCCTCGGCATACTGGACTGGGTGGGGCACGGTCGCCATGTACAGCTGGTGAATCGCCCAAACATCGGAGCGATGCTGACGTCGAACCCGCAAGGGAGATCGCTGCAAGGGCGCCATCGGGGCGGCGAAGACGATTTCCTGCGCGTAGGCGCTGAAACCATTGGCTCGCAGCGCGGAGGAGACAACGGCATCAACCGGGGCCTTGGCGTACAGCCGCTTGGCGCCTTCCAGGCCCGCCGCAACGACGCCAAAATGAACCAGCTCTTCGCAGACCGGGTGCATTTCGTACACGCCCAGGTTGGCCCCGATGCCTTCCAGCACCCAACGACGGTCCGGATTCGTGATACGAAAAACGGCGTACCCAACGGGCCGCCGTTCCAAGCGCGCCACGAAAACGCGGTCGCTGGTCCCCATCATCGGCAGGAGTTGCCGTATCCCAGCCTGGATCGGTTGGGTCGAGGACGACCGGCTGGCAGGTTGATCGAGGAGAAAGCGCTGCCGGATCGAACTCAGCGGAGGCAAGTCCGCCCATCGGATTCGCCCGACATCGAGGCGAATGTGGATATCGGTCGAATCGAGCGGTGGCCCTTGCCGCAACGGCACGTGTGCCCGGCTGGTCTGGCGAGAGGAGCGTATCCTCAAACTGCCACGTCCTAACTGCGGGGTGAGCGCGAAGCACGCCAGCTGGAGTGCTTACAAGGCCATTCTAGCGCCTATTGCAGCATCCCTCAAGACCAAACGGGCAGCGTGTCCGTACATTGATGACACCAGCTAAAGCGCACGCCGTCCAACCATCGCCCGACCCAGCGTCATATCGTCGGCGTACTCCAGATCGCTCCCAACCGGGAGACCACTGGCGGGCCGCGTGACGGTGATCCCCAGCGGCGTCAGCAGCCGATGGAGGTAGGTGGCGGTCGCTTCGCCAGGCAGGTCGAGATTGGTGAAGACGATCACTTCCTCGGGCGATTCCCGGCCGATCCGTTCCTGGAGTTCCCGAATCCGGAGCTTGTCCGGACCGATGCCATCGACCGGCGAAATCGCGCCGTGCAGCACGTGGAAACGGCCCCGATACTCGTTGGTCCGATCGATCGCCACCACATCCAGCGGCTGCTCGACGACACAAATCCGGTTTTCGCGCATGGGGTCGGCGCAGAGGGCGCAGGGATCGGCTTCCGTCGTGTTGAAGCAGTTGGAACACAGGCGGATGCGCTCCTTGACCGCCATGATCGCCTCAGCAAGACCGATGGCATCGTCCTTGGGCGTGCGCAACAGGTAGTAGGCCAATCGCGACGCCGACTTCGGTCCGATGCCCGGCAGTTTGCCCAGCTCGTCGATCAGCCGAACCACCGGCTCGGCGGTCGCCGAGCTTCTCCGCATCGACACCGCGCGCCTCCCTGGAGCGCATCCCTGCGCCTGACCGAACGGGCCTGACCAGCCCATCATTTTCCTGATGCGGATCATACCATTCGCCATGTCACCACTTGAATGGACACATACGTGAACATCGCGCCACTTATCTCACTAAATGTCTGGAACGGCCATGATTTTTCTATTGCAATAGGACCATTGGGGTGCTACTGTGGCTAGGAACCTGGTGGTACTACTTGTTCTGGTCGGAGATCGTGGCTTAAGGTCAGCGACCTGGAGAAGTGCTGGAGGGGTGTCCAGCGCGTACCTGACTCTGTGAAGGGGCCAAGCGTGGAGTTTCGAGATAAAACGCTGACTTGTCGCGACTGCAGCAAGCCGTTCACCTGGACGGCCGGCGAACAGCACTTCTTCCAGGCCAAGGAACTCATCAACATCCCGGCCCGGTGCCCGCATTGCCGCTCGGCCCGGAAGGCGAAGCTTGGCCTGCCTGACCGAGCACAAACCGAAGTCACCTGCGCCGAATGCAAGCACCTGACGTCGGTTCCGTTCGTGCCACGCAACGGCAACCCGGTCTACTGCTCGGCCTGCCTCACCAAGGTCCGGCAAGCCGAAATGGTGGCTGCGACGCCAGTGGAGATGGCGATCGCCGCCCCGTAACCCGATCCATTACCGAGGGAAGATCAACAGGCCCCGTCACCTTGCAAGGTGACGGGGCCTGTTGATGTTTCGCCGGTGGTCCGTGGGGCAGCGCCGAGCGAGGGCCAACCTGACGGCTAATGATCCCCGATCAGGACCGACCGGCCCCGAACCCCGTCCGACGGACCGATCACGCCGTCGTCTTCCATCTGCTCGATCAGCCGCGCCGCCCGGTTGTAGCCAATCCGCAACCGGCGCTGCAACATCGACGCTGATGCTGTCCCCTGCTGCCGAACCACCTCCAGCGCCTGGATCATCAGCGGGTCGTCCTCGCCGATCTCCGCTTCGGCGGCCTCGGGATTGCTGCTCTCAAGGTCCATCCACTCCGGCGCGTACTGCGGAATTGGCGAAACCGTGTGCCAGTGATCGACGATCGCCTTGACGTCTTCGTCAATATAGGCGCCCTGGACGCGGACCGGTTTGGCGGCGTCCGGCGGCAGGTAGAGCATGTCGCCCTTGCCAAGCAGGCGCTCGGCGCCGGGCATGTCCAGCACCACCCGGCTGTCGATCATCGACGACACGGCAAAGGCGATCCGGGCCGGCACGTTGGCCTTGATCAGGCCAGTCAACACGTTCACGGACGGCCGCTGGGTGGCGATGATGAGGTGAATGCCCGTCGCCCGCGCCATTTGCGTGAGCCGGGCGAGGAGCGTTTCGACATCGTCCGGGGTCGTCATCATGAGGTCGGCCAGCTCGTCGATGATGACGACGAGGTACGGCAGCTTCTCGGCTTCCGGCTCGTCGGTCGTCTTCAACCGGTAGCCGTCGAAGTTGCGCACGCCCAGGCCCTTGAACAGTTCGTAGCGGCGGTTCATCTCCCGCAGCACCATCCGCAGTGCGCCGACCACCTTGTCCATTTCGGTAACGACCGGACACTGAAGGTGCGGGACGGCGTTGAACAGGGTCAACTCGACCATCTTCGGGTCGATCATCAAGAGCCGCAGCTCATCGGGACGGAACCGGATAAGGAACGTGCTGATGATCCCGTTGAGGCAAACGCTCTTGCCGGCGCCGGTCGCGCCGGCAATCAGGAGGTGCGGCATCTTGGTCAGGTCGCCGACCACGTAACGGCCGTTGACGTCCCGGCCCAACGGTAGCGGAATCTTCGCCTTGGATTTGGCGAAAACCGGCGACTCGATGACCTCCCGCAGACCGACCGTGGCGATCTCGGCGTTGGGGATCTCCAGACCGACCCGGGCCATGCCGGGAATCGGGGCCTCGACGCGGATGCTCTGGGCCGCCAGGGCCAGGGCCAGATCGTTCTGCAACTCGGTGATGCGGCGCACTTTCACGCCGTTGCCGGGCTCCAGCGCGAACTGCGTCACCGCCGGTCCCGGGTTGATCTCACGGACGGTGGCCTCGACCTTGAAGCTCAACAACGTCTCTTCGATCGACCGCGCCTTGGCTTCGAGCTCGGCCGGATTGGGGACGATGGTATCGTAGTACGGCAGGTGGCGAATGTCCGGCAACGGCAGCGGTTCCCCGGTCACGACCGGGGCGGGCAGCGCTGTCAGCGGCTTCTGGTCCTTCGCGTCGTTCTTGGGTTGGCGCTTGGGAATGTTGATGATGCGCTCGACCGGCACGGCCTCCACGACCGACGGCGGAACACGCTTCGGCGCGCGCTTGACAGGCGGCGGAGCAAGCGCCGCGGGTGCAGGCGGGAGCGGAATCGGTTTCGGGGCCCGTCTCGGCATCAGGCGCCGGACATCGCGCTCCAGCGACATCAGGTCGGTATCGGCCAGCAGAAAGACGGAGACGACCCCGACGGCGAACAGCACCAGGCCGGACGCCAGGCGCCCGAGCGTGCCGCGGGCGATGTCGCCCACCACCATGCCCGCCTCGCCGGACATCTCGACCCCGCCGAACGACAGCATGCCCAACGACGCTGCGGCGAAGAGGAACCCGCCAACGTAATGCCGGAACAGGAGGATCGGTCCCTCGGCGTTGGCGAAGGCACGGACGGCGGCCAGGGCCACGAACACCGGAACCAGCACCGCTCCCCGGCCGAAGGCGGCGCGCAGGGTGTCCGCCCACCAGGAAATGATGGCGCCGTCCTCCGAGCCGCGGCCCAGCGCCCAGGAACTCAGGAGCCCGATCAGCACCAGCACCGTGCCAGTGATTTCCCGTTTGAGTCGATCGGAGATCGTCACCGACGGCACGAGTCCCCGCGCGAAATCACGCGTCCGGCTCGACCAGACGCTGACTTTCGAAAGGCGCTGCTTCTTGCGCCCACCGGACTTCGTGGTCCGTGAGCGGGCCGTCTCGGTTCGAGCCCGTGTTTGCGTCGCCATTCACCGCTCCGGAACGGAACGTGCCGGACAACGGTGTCCAGCACGACGTGTCAATCACCTGCGCCATCCGCCCTCCAAGAGCGTACGTACAGTATACACAAGCCGTCTGGAAAATGGTGGGGAACGGTGACCGGGAGACACGGCGGCATGGTTTCGCTCGCTGCGCGCATGAACAACGACCGAGATTCCGAGTAGCCGTGTACGTCGTTCTGCATGGTGGGCGGCTTCCCATCCGACCGTCATGTCGAGCGTCAGCGAGACATCCCGGCCCCGCTGGATACGGCGAAGCCGGTATGCAGGCCGAGGCGCCTCGTTAGCGCCTGCCTCAGCACCGCTTCGCGGGGGATTCCTCACAAGCTCGGAATGACAACACAGGGTGATGGTAGGTGGGAAAATGTTGGAAGGTGAGTTCAGCATGGGCGAAGCGACTCGCCCCCTGCCAGCCTGACAGTTCGCAAGATGGTTGATTGGTAGTGTCCACCACGGGAGGACCCAAGGCCCTCCCTTACTTGCCAACGACTACCCAAACAGTCCGGGTTAGAAGAGCGTCGATTGGGAGGGAGGGGCTTCGCGTTCGCGGGACGCCTCCCGCGTGCGCTCGCGATCGGCCAAGAGCTTCGGCAAGGTGTTGAAATCTTCCTGGATCGTGGCCCGAAGGGCGCTTTGGTGGAGGGCAGCGGCGGGGTGGTACATCGGTACGATCAGGCGCTTGCCGATCTCCTTCGGGGACCCATGAATCTTCGAAATCCGCTCGCCGGGAAAGAACCTCGCCATCGAGAATCGTCCGAGCGTGACCACGACATCGGGATCGATCAGGGTCATCTGGCGGTCGAGGTAGGTGGAACAGGCCTGGATTTCATCCGGCAAAGGATCACGGTTGCCCGGCGGCCTGCACTTGACGACATTGGTGATGAAGACTTCCTCGCGGGAGAGCCCGGCGTTGGTCAGCAGCTCCGAAAGGAACTTGCCCGATGCGCCGACGAATGGCTTGCCTTGCTGATCCTCGTGCCAGCCGGGCCCCTCGCCGATCAGCATCACGCGCGCTTGCGGGTTTCCTTCGCCCGGCACGGCGTGCGTCCGCGACCGGCAGAGCTCGCACAAGGTGCAGACCTTCACCTCGCTGGCGACCTGCTCGAGTGTGTCGTCCTTCTGGTCAGTCACCGTGGTTTCTCCTGTGGATCGCGCGTTGCGACCCCTTCCGCTTCGGGGCACTGGCCAGTCAATGATACCCACCGGCGAACGGCAAGAGGCCCCATCGAACGATGGGGCCTCTTCCGAGATTGATCGATATTCGCCGTTGCGGTCAGTCCGTGATCGGCACGGCCAGTGCTTGCACGGCCCCGCCCTCGGTTTCGTACGAGACGAGCAGCGTGTAGTCCGCCTGGTCGCCCGGTATCGACGCGATCGTCGTTTCGGACAAGGCGCCAGACGCGACCTCGAACATGCCGCCGCCGATGTTGGCGCCGGTGGCGTCGCCGAGGAAATAGTAGGCGAACCCGTTCGATCCCGATTCGAAGGAGAGGGTCAGTTGCCCGTTCTCGTCGACGACGGCCGTGATGTCGTTCAGGCCCTCGCCCTCGGCGACAGGCGTGCGGCCCGCGAGCGGCACGCCGTCGGCGGCCGATTGCGCGACCGACTGAGCTGACTGGGCCGACTGCGCAACATCGAGCGGCATGATGGGCTCATCCACCTCGGCGGCGTCGGCAACCGGGCTGGCCTCGGCGGCGACTGGCGAGGCCGCGTCGGCCCCGTAGCCTTCGAAGGTGGTCACACCCCAGCGGTAGGGATCGCCCTGCACGCCGTTCCAGGTCGACCAGCCGAGTCGTGACTGCCCGGTGCGGTCCTGCGTGTCGGAGTCGTAGATGAAGATGTTCATGGCGGCGTGGGCCGGATCGAGATCGGCAGGGAGCGCCTCGAACGGGATGAAGGTTTCCATCACGTACCCGGTGTAAGGCTCGGTCAGCGTGCTTGCCACCTCGAATCCGGGCGCGGTCTCGGCGACCGGCCCCTGGTAGGCGTCGGCATCACGGTAGGCTTGCGGCGATCCATCGGTGGTGGTCGGGAAGACGCCGACCTTGAAGGTAGCCGAGGTGTTCGGCGCCGTGCCGAGCGGATCGATCGCAATTTCGACCGAATCGGTTCGCCAGTGACGCTTGGCGTCCGCTGGCGTCAGCACCGTGCCCAGCGTTTCGTCCACGACTTCGACGGCGACGTAGATGCCGTCATTACCCCAGGCCAGCCAGGCCGTGCCGGACGCGTCCGCCGCATCATCCGGATCGTCGCCTTCCCAGACACGGCTGAGGTCGAGCGGGGAACCGGTGTACTCGCCTTCACTGATTACTCCGTCGACCGTAACGTCGCCGGCCTGCGGCACGACGGTTGAAGGCACGAGATTGAGGCCCGCCGACTGGACCGAGCTGCCCGCCGCCGACTCGGTGGTAATGGTGAGCGGGTAAGTGCCTTCCTCACCGCCCTGGTTGGCGGTGGGGAGGGCTTCGTCGACGTTGGTGACGCTGAACGTGACCGTGGTGGACTCTCCGCCAGCCAGGCCGTCGTACGCCTGCGACGGGGAATCGGCTTCGAAGCCCGCCGGGAGCTCCAGGGTCACCGAGCCGCTCTGCTCTTCGCCAGAATTGTTGGTGACGACCACGTTGATGTCTTCGGTGGCGCCGACCGCCAGCGAAGTGAACGGCAGGATCAGGCTGTTGAGCTGCGGAACGTTCGAGCCCTCGGTCCAATCCCGGAAGAGGGCGATTTCCGGGCGCGGTTCGAGCACGCCGGAGACGGCCGGGGCAACCCGCACGACTTCGCTGGTGACGCCGATGCCGCCGCCGGCCCCGAACGAGGCGCCGATCTTGTACCGCGTGTCCGCCGCGGCGTCCGCGGCGGGAACGATCGTGAAGTCCTGGGTAATCGAGCCGTCTTCGGCGACGGTGAAGGCCGGTTCCGCTTCCGGCTCGGCCTGCTGGGTCGCCAGGTCGTCGGCGCCGACGATCTCCCAGCCTGCCGGCGCGATCAATTCGATCGTGCTGGCCGAGACATCCACGTCGTCAGGCACGAGGGCGTGCGCGGTGACGATGAATTCCTGGCCCGGCAGCACATCGAAGGCGTCCGAGGTCAGGTAGAACTGCGTGCCGAGCGGCAGCCCACGGGGATCGTCGATCAGCGCGTTCTCCAGCATCGCCGTGGTGCTGGCCGGATCGGTCGAAATGGCGACCCGGCTATCGATCAGGGTGAAGTAGTTGCACTGGATCTCGGCCGGATCGGTGGGCGCGTCGGGGAAGACCGACCAGCCCTGCGACGCGTAGAGGCGCTGCCCATCGAGGGCGATCTCGCCCCAGGTGACGCCGCCATTGGCTTCGGACACCGTGCCGCGCCAGACGCCGAAGATGGTATCGGTCGGTTCGTTCGGCACGTAGGTCGTGGCGCAGTCCGGGCCCGGTTCGCCGGTTCCCGATGCGCCATTCTGGTAGATGCTGCTGACGCTCCACGGCGCGAAGCCCTCGTCGGCTTGCGCCGGGAACGCTTCCGGATCGGCGGCAGCGGCGAAGGCGTCGACCGCCAGGCGGGCCGCCACCTGGTGATGCCCGTGGTTGCCCGGCGTGGCCGCCGGATTCATGGTGATGATGACCTCGGGTTTCGTGTCTCGAACCACCCGCACGACCCGGTCGAGCGTGTCCTCGTAGTCCCAGGTCTGCTCGGTCAGCGGCGCACTGACGGTGTAGTAGAAGTCGACCTTGTCGAGGTTGTAGATGTGCTCGATGCCCGACACCGCGACCGCGTCGCGCTCCTCGGCTTCACGGAGGATGCCCAAGGCGGGCCCCTCTTCGGTGCCGACGGCGTTGCCGCCGCCCTCGCCCCGGGTGACCGTGATCACGCCGACTTCGGCGCCGGCGTATTCATTCCATTGGCCGTACGCGGCCAGGCCGAACGCTTCGTCATCAGGGTGCGCGCCGATGAAGAGCACGTCGAG
>JBGTNF010000004.1:0-4530 GCA_041743205.1 Thermomicrobiales bacterium
ACGTACTGGAAGCCTGGCTGGGGTTGGTAGTACTCGCTGAACTCCTGCCAGTCCAGGATGACGTCGGTGGCGCGCAGGCGGGCGATTTCGCTGCCGCTCTCGGAAACGAAACTGATCGTGTCGCCAATCTCCGGATTCGGCGTGTTGGCGATCGGTCCCTCCGGCGTCGACTCCTGGCCGTGCGCGACGGGCGCGCCGGAGAAGATCGGGAGCGCCAGCGTGGCCGCCAACACCCAGGCACCGAGCAAGCGACGCATAGTGAGCCTCCAGGTACATCGTGAGCGGGAACGCACAAGCGGAACGTCAAGGAATCAGGCGCCGGCGGCAACGTAATCCTGCCATCAACAACGACACCACTATCGCAATGGTTCCCGGCGCCGCGCAAGTCGTGGGTGACGTTTCGGGCCAGGCACGGCGACACCCCGGCCCGCACAGTGCGGACCGGGGTGTGAGGCTGGGTGTGACGAACGTTGCCGCCACTCTTGCCCTACTCGCCTTCGAGCTGCGCCATGGTGATCAGCACGCCGTTGTCCGGCTGCCAGAAGAGATGGCCGAGCGGTTCATCTTCAAAGACTTCGAAGACGATCGTGAACTCCTCGGAATCCCCCGACGCCAAACTCACCGCCTCCTCCAGCCGAGGCGGATCGGCAGTTTCGCTCTGGACGATCGAGGTACGCCAGAGGTAGCCAGCGGCCGTCTGCAGGCTGAAGTCGTTATCGTCGACCTCGATCGCGCCGCGCGCGATCGTGCTCTCGACGACGACGGTGAAGGCAACGTACTCAAGACCGAATTCCGGCTCATAGAATTCGTCGAAGTCAGTCCAGCCGCGGGTGATCCCGGTCACGGTCGCGGTGCCCGACGAATTGCCATCCTCCCCGTAGTAGGTCACCGTGTCGCCGACGGCGGGATCGATCGGATTGGAGCCCTCGCTGGGGCCGGCTTCTGGCGTGGCCTCGTCCTGGGCGGTGGCGGCGAGCGCCGTCCCGCTGCCCAGGAGGAGAAGTGTCGCGAACAATGCCAACAAGAGTTTCCGCATGATGTAAGACCCCCGGTACGTGAGACCCTGGTTCACGAAGGTGCGCGAACCGCCTGCGCGCGAACGCTCGTGTTCACACGACGTTCGACTGTACCACCCGCGTGCAAGGCGATCGCTGCCGCCGGCGCCCGTGGGTGGCGGCGCCTTTGGCTAACGACGGGCTGGACGCATCGGTTCCCGCGCCCCGGTTCCGGGCAACGCCTGGCTGGCCCGATTCGGGCAGGCTGGTGCGTTCGCAGGACGCGGCAAATACGAACGCATGTTCCCATTTGCCGCCCGGAGGACCCCACGCCATGACTGACCAACCATCGACTCTTCCGGGTCCGGCGGCGACCGATTCGTCATCCGGTTCCCTTGCCAAGGCCCTCGCCTCGGGCAACCTCGCCGACCTGCACGATTCCCGCATCAACCTGCTCATCCAGCAGGCGGCCAACGAGGTCGATCGCAACGGCGTGATGGATGAGCTCGGGGCCCTGCGCCTCGTGCTGACCCGTCTCGTCAACGAGCAACAGGATCTCGATGCCCTGACCGCCAACGTCACCCGCGTCGCCAGCGTCGCCCTCCAGGCGGCGCGCACCCAGCGCCTGATCGGCGAAGGGGCCACGGCGATGATCGGCGGCGCGGTGGGCGAAATCCTCGCTGAAGTCCGGAAGGATTGGAAGGACCGGAACAACCGCGCCAAGGGTTCGGCGTTGCCCGAACCAGACTGAGCATCGCCAAAGGACCGCCTCATGTCCGCCGCCACCGATCGCCTCATGGACCACCCACCCGTTGCCTCGCCCTCCCGGCGGCAGGAGCCGCCGGACGATCATGAACACGAAAGCGAACGTGAACGTGACCCGCTCGATCTCCGCCCCGCCACGGCCTTCGAAGCGATTACTCGCCAGATGGTGGAATCGCTGACCGAGGATTTGCGGGACATCAAGGGCCGCCTGAACAGCCTGATTTTCATGATGGTCGGCGCCATCCTGCTCGATGTCGTCTCCCGGATGCTGGCGACATGAGTACCCGCGACCGCTTTCCCACGCTCTACCGCGTCCTCACCGACCTCGACGCCTTTTCGTCGCTGCTGCTCCCGGAGCGGGCTCTCCGGGCTTACCAGCTCGACCCCGCCCGGGCCATCCTGGACAGCATCGCCGCCGGCCGGGGCGACCAATTCGCGGTGGTTTTCAGCCGCCAGGCGGGCAAGGACGAAATGCTCGCCCAGCTGCTCGCGTTCCTGCTGCTGCAATCTTCCCGCCACGGCGGTACGGCGATCGTCGCGGCGCCCACGCTCCAGCCGCAGGCCACGATTTCCCGGGACCGCCTGCGCGACCGGCTGCTGGGCAATCCGCTCACCAAACCGATGACCCGCCTGGGCGGCAATTCCGTCCGCCTCGGGCGGGCGCGGGCCACCTTCGTGTCGGCGGCCCCGGGGGCCAACGCCCGTGGCCAAACCGCCGACCTGCTGCTGGTCGCCAACGAGGCCCAGGACATCGACCCTGGGACCTGGGACGCCGTGTTCGACCCGATGGCCGCCAGCACCAACGCGACCACCGTGTTCATGGGCACGGTCTGGAGCGGGACGACGTTGCTCGCCCGCCAGATGCGGCACCTGCGCGCACTGGAAACGGCCGACGGTCGCCAGCGCGTCTTCCTCGTGCCGTGGACCACGGTGGCCCAGGACATTCCCGCGTACGGTGACCGGGTCCAGGCGCGGGTCGCCCAACTGGGGGCGGCCCACCCGTTCATCCGCACCGAGTACGAGCTCGAGGAACTGGATGGCGACGGCGGCCTCTTCCCCGAGCATCGCATCGCCCAACTGCGCGGCGATCACGACCGGCTCGAACGCGCCCGTCCGGGACGTCGTTACGCCCTGCTGATCGACGTCGGCGGCGAGGAGGAATCGGGTGGCAGCCAGCTCTCGTTCTTCGCGCCCACCCGGCGTGACAGCACGGCCCTGACGGTGGTCGAAGTCGATTTGGCCGTCCGGGATGACGGGCGGCCGGTCTACCGCGTGGTCGATCGCCGGGTGTGGACGGGCGTGCGCCACACCGCGTTGCACGATACCCTTGTGGACCTGGCCCGCACCGTGTGGAAAGCGAGCTGGATCGTGGTCGACGCGACCGGTGTCGGGGCCGGGCTGAGCTCGTTCCTGCGGAACACGCTGGAGGCGAACCGCGGTGCCTCGCCGGCGATCCGGGTCGAGCCGTTCATCTTCACCGCCGCCAGCAAGAGCCGCCTCGGCTGGGATTTCCTCGGCCTGATCGACTCCGGCCGCTTCAAGGAGTACGAGGCACGTCATTTCGAGCGTGTCGAACTGTCATTCCGAGGAACGAGGAATCATCCGCAGCGAGCGTCCGCCCGCTTGCCGGATGACGTCACCGCCGAGTACTACGCCCAGCTCCGTGCCACCACCTACGAGGTCCTCAACGGCCCCGGCAACGTGTTGCGCTGGTCGGTTCCGGCGCGGGACGGGCACGACGACCTGGTCATCAGCGCCGCCCTGGCGGCCGTGCTCGATGGGCTCGATCTTCGGCCCCGGATTGCCCGTGGCGTAACCTGAACCATCCGGACCGCAAAAAAGGGCCAGGCAGTGCGCCTGGCCCTTTTTTGCGTCGCCTCGTTAACGGCAGTGCGGGGTTGCGTCCATCGGGACGCCAGCGTGAACGGCCACCTGGAGCCGGTCTGGCGCATCGATCGCCGGGTTGATCTGCTCCGGCTGCGCATCCATCGCCAACGCCACCCGGTACTGCGCCTCCCCGAGGAGTTCGGCGGTGTGCGCCATCAGGTCCTTGGCCGACGCCAACGCCAAGACCGCGTCTTCGAGGACCTGCGCGTGTTCCGACGGGGCCTGGTGATCCAGCCCGGCCGTTGACACGTGCTCGGCTCCAATCCAGCCGGTTGTCACCATCACGTCGCCGATCGACACGCCCAGCGCGGCGGCGATCGCTTCCAGCCGCTGACGGCGGGGCAAGCCGACCTTGTCCTGCTCCAGCCGCGAGATCTCGGACTGGCGGACATTTTCCCCGACCCGCTCGGCAAGTTGTTCCTGCGTCAGCCCCAGATCAATCCGCCGTTCTCGAATGAACTGGCCCAGCGTCTTTTCCATTGTGGCCCTCGCAATGTGATTGGGAAGCAATCCGGACCGTTTATACCTCTACCGTCAGTATACATATCGAGCATCGCTGGGCACCATATAGAGCTATACAGTCGCGGTCCATTAAAGCTTTCTCATATATCATAAGACGGCAATGTGCTCAAGAGGTCCCGAGCGATAGCGGCGAAGCAATTAGAGGGCCTAGTCCAGAGGGTGGACAGGAAAACCATAGATGGGTTCACGGATTCGAACATTTGGCGTAGACGGCGTCCTTCCCTTCTCGATCGTCGAGGACGGTTCCGATCGAGAAATCACGGTGAGGCGAGAACTGTGGTTCGATCGGGATATCGATGGGCGGTGGCTCGTTGGCGCGGTAGGTCGGCGCGAGGGCGTCCACGATGGCGAGAGCGACCAG
>JBGTNF010000005.1:0-5437 GCA_041743205.1 Thermomicrobiales bacterium
TAGACGCTGAACGAGAACGAAGCGGCGTCGAGGGGAATCGATCCGAGACTGGCGCCCGTCGCCGGGTCCTTGATCTCCACGTCGAGCGGTTCGGCCGTCAGTTGCTCCACCGCGAGATCGAAGTTCGCGCTGAGGTTAGGATTGGCGGCGGCACAATCGGGGTCCGCCTCGCATTGGGCGATCGCCGTGTCCAGCGCCTGGTCGAACGCGACGACCTGCCCGCTGAACCGGTTGGCCACCGGCGGCAGCGGCGACGACAGGACCGCCGCCCGCACGATGCTCGGGAAGTCACGCTCGACCACCAGGCCCAGTTGCGTCCCATACGACGCGCCGAACAGATCGATCTGCTCGTACCCCAGCGCGACGCGCAGGTCGTTGATATCGGCCGCGCTCTCGGCGCTGGAGAACGCTGCCAGGTCGATGCCGGCCTCATCGAACGACGCCCGGCATCCGTCCACGTCGGGACCGAACAGGTTGGTGGCGTCCGGAGTGGCTTCCGGCTGGGGGGTTGTCGCGGCTGGTGTAGCCTCGGTCGGCGTCATCAAACCGATAACGGAGGGTCCGGCATCAGTTGGGCAGAAGAGCCCCGGTTCGGAGAAGCCCGAGCCGCGCTGGTCGATCAGGATCACATCCTGCTGCTCGAGCAGGGGGCGCAACGGGCCGTCCGGCAGATACGCGGTGAGCTGACTGGAGCCGCCTTGGCCGGGACCACCAGCGAGGAAGACGAGGGGAGTATCCAACTCGTCACTCGCCGGGCTGGCGAGCTGAATCACGAACAGGCGGATCTGCTCGCCGTTGGGTTCCGCATGGAGCATTGGCGTGGTCAGGTAGCCACACTCGAGGGTTTCGCCCTCGACGAACGTGTCGGGAACCGCGAACGGACAGGTGTCCGTCTCGAAGGTCGCGTTGCTTGCCAGGTTCGCAAGGGCCGCCGGGGCGGCGGCCGGCGTCCCCTGGGCGTTCGCGAGCATTGGCACGACGCTGCTGACGATGATCGCGAACGCGAGTCCGAAGACGCCGATGAGTCGATGGTGTACCTGCTGCATGTGTCCTCCCAGGTGGAACTTGCGAATTGCAATCGCGCTGCGGCCAGGCGTTGGCGTCGAGCCGCGGAACTTTCAGGTGAAATCAGGTCTCAGACGTCCCGACGGTTGAGCATGAGGTGCGTCCCGCCGATGAAAACGACCATCCAGACAGCCAGCACGACGGCGGCCAGCCACGGGTCCAGGTACATCGCGCTGTCGCTGAGGTTGCCGGTCGCGATGCTGTTCGAGGCGTTGCCGGGCAGGAAGGCGAGCACGTCCTCCTGCCACCGCTCAGGAATCAGCGGGCCGAAGAACGAGGGCAGGAAGATGATGGCCAGGACGGCAGTGATCGCGATTGCGGCGGAGCGGAACAGGAACGCCATGGCGATGCCCAGGATCGGCAACACCGGCGCGGTCACCGCCATGCCCAGCACCACTGAGCGGAAGGCGTCGCCGTCGCCCAGGCTCGCGGTGGGCAGGTCATAGGCAGCGAAGACTGCCTGCCCGGCGAGGAACGTCGCGACATTGACGACGACTCCGGCGACCATCGCCACGGCGCTGACGACGAGCACCTTGGCCAGCAGCACCCGGCCGCGGCGGGGGGTAACGGTCATCGTCTGCCGGATCATGCCGCTGGCGTATTCCGTCGCCACCAGGTTGACGCCCAGCACGACGAAGAGGATCGCGCCGAACATGGAGCCGGCGAGCGAGCTCAGGATCGGGTTGAAATCGGCCTGGTCGGTGGCGCTCAGATCGCTCCACGACCATCCGGTGGCCCATGACACCAGGGCCGTGATGCCGGTCGAGAAGAAGAGCGACAGGGAGAGGGTGATCCAGGTGGAGCGGATCGTGACGAGCTTGGTCCACTCGGACGCCAGCGTGGCGGTGAACGGAAGGGTCGGCTTCGGCGCATCGAACGTTTGGGACGGAGTCATGGTGGCGCTAGACATTGGTGATTTCCTTTACCTTGGTTTGCCCGGCCAGGATACGGGCGGCTTCCTGAGTGGCGGGGCCGTCGGGGCCGGACCCTTCGGCCCGGTACTCGACGCTGTCGCGGGTCAGCTCCATGAAGGCGGTCTCCAGGCTGGCGCGACGTGGTGTGAGCTCGTGCAGGGTGATCCGGTGCATGGCGGCAATCTCGCCGATGTGGGCGGCTTTCACGCCGGTCACGAGGGCCCCGCCATTGTGGTCGGGCGCGATGGCGCCGCCGGCGGTCCGAAGGAATGGCGCCAGCGCGTCGAGATCGGGCGAGGCAACCCAGACATCGTCGCCGCCGCCCCTGGTGGTGAAGCTCGCCATGGTGGCGTCGGCGATCAGCCGGCCCTGCCCGATCACCAGGACGTGGTCTGCGGTCTCCTGCATTTCGCTCATCAGGTGACTGGAGACGAAAACGGTTCGCCCATCGGCGGCCAGCTGACGCATCAGGGTGCGGACCCAGACGATGCCCTCCGGATCGAGCCCGTTGACCGGCTCGTCGAACAGCAGCACCGGTGGATCGCCAAGCAGTGCGGTGGCGATGCCGAGCCGCTGGGCCATGCCGAGTGAGAAGCCACCGACCTTCCTGTTGGCGACGTCGGCCAGGCCGACTGTATCCAGCACTTCCTCGACACGCTGGCGCGGGATGCCGGCGGCCTGGGCGATCCATCGCAGGTGCTGCCGGGCCGTGCGGCGACTCTCCATCGCCTTGGCGTCCAGCATGGCGCCAACTTCCTGGATCGGCGCCGGGAGGTCGCGGTAAGCCCGGCCATGCACCGTGACGGTTCCCGCTGATGGCGTGTCCAACCCAACCATCATGCGCATCGTGGTGGACTTGCCGGAGCCGTTCGGGCCCAGGAAGCCGGTAACAATGCCGGGTTTGACTTCGAACGAGAGTTCGTCGACGGCGAGCTTGTCTCCGTAACGCTTGGTGAGTCCGCGTGCGGTGATCATGAGTTGTCTCCTGATGGGTTTTCGGGCGCACGACCTCCCAGGCCCGGCCGCGCATTGAGGTCGCCGGGAGATCAGGTCGAGCGTTGTCGATGAACGGTGTTGGGCAAGATCAGTGAATGGCGATCACTCCTTCACGGCGCCAGAAAGGTCGAAGGGCTATCTGCTGCGCAACGGCAACTCGCGGACGATTGGCCAGGCCATCGCGATCACCGCAGCGAAGCAGGCGATGTTGATCAGAATGAGGACTGGAAGTGGCAGCTTGCCGGCGTCGACCGGCTGGTTGGGGAACTCTGCGGTCGGCGCGGAGTACCACGAACGTTGATCGCGAGCCGGCGTTGGCTGCGAGCTGCGGCAGCCACCATGCTATGGTGGAAATACGTCAATACAATGGACAATCTCTCACGGCTTGTCGTCCAATGCCGCCTTGCGCGATCGCTGAACGGGTCGCCCGTGAACGGGCACGGAGCGCTGAACGTCAACGTCGAGACGGTCATCGCTGCGGCTCCCAGCGGAACAGCCTGGAGGCGAGGGCGATTGCCACGACGATCCAGGCGAGGGTCGGAGCCAGCAGGATGAGCGATTCGGAGAGGGGAACCCCGCCGTTCCAGGCATTGACGACGAGCTCGGTGGCTGACCCGCCAGGCAGCAGCCGCTTCAGCCAGGTGAGGCTCTCCGTGCCGGTGATGCCGACCCAGCTCACCACGGCAATGATGCCCAGGCTGATGGGCAGGGTGGTGACCTGGGCGGCCTCTGGCGAGCGCGTCAAGTCGGCCGTGGCCAGGCCCAGGGCGAACATCAAGGTGAACGTCGAGGCCACTGCCGTCGCAAGGAGCGGGATGTTGTCAGGTCTGCCGCTCACCGCGGCGAACGCCCCGAGAATCAACCCCACCTGAACCACGGAGACCACGACTATTGGAAGCACCAGGCCGGACAGGATGGCCGGGTCACTCGCCGCGGTGGAGCGCAGCCGCTTGATGAAGAGGTTCTGACTGCGAGCGGCCAGGGTGGTCACCGCCGTGCTGTACAGGCTGAACGCGGCGATGGTGAAGATGATCACGGCACCGACGTACCCGAGGCTGCCGATCTCCTCGAACACGTCTCGGTAGTAAATGAAGAAGATGCTGGACGCCATGGGCATGATGAGGCTGGTAACCAGCACGGTACGGTTTCGAAGGAGTTGAATCATCTCGCTCTGCGCAATGGGAAACATGAATGCTCCGTTTCTTGGGGACAGGACGACTTCCAAGTGGGTGACCACGCGATGCCAACGAACGCCGGGGGTAGGGGCCAGGTTGACCCCTACCCACGAACACGTTTACCAACTGTCTCCCCGGATTCCGTATAAGGGCTCCTTGAGGCGGTCGCTCCTCAGGCAGCGTTGGCGGCAGCGGCGGTGGCGCCGGCCAGCGCGTCGAGAATGACCGAGGTGACTTCGTCTGGACGCGAGACGCTGATCGCGTGCGACGCGCCCGCCACTTCCCGGAACCCACGGGCTCCTGCCCGTTCGGCCCCTGCCTTCAGAGCGGCGGGAGGGATGTTGCGGTCCTGGGCGCCGAAGACGAACCACGACGGCAGCGTCTGCCACGCCGGGTTGCCCGTGGGGAGGCCTTCGCTAAGGGCGTGCTCGGTGACCGGACGCTGGGTGCGGCCCATCTTCTCGGCGACCGGCGGCGGCACGTCGGCGGCGAACTGGTCTCGGAAGCGGTCGAGCCGGATGGTGAACTCGTTGCCTCCGGTGCTGACCGGATACGCGGTCAGCGCCTCGCCCAGCGTGCTGCCGGGCAACGATGTCGAGATCTCGAGGGCGCTCTCGCCAGTGTCCGGCGCGAAGGCCGCGACGTAGACGAGTCCGACTACGGCTGGGTTGTCGGCCGCGGCCTCGGTGATCACCATGCCGCCGTAGGAGTGCCCAACCAGCAGCACGGGCCGGTCCAGGCCAGCCATGACGTCGCGGAGGTATGCCGCGTCGCTGGCGACCCTCCGGAGCGGGTTCGCGACGGCGACGGCGTCGACACCCTGGGCGTGAAGGTTCTCGATGACGCCGTTCCAACTGGCGGACTCGGCGAAGGCGCCATGCACCAGAACGACGATGGGGGACTGTGCAGACATGGTGGTACTCCTCGTTTGTAAGGGATTCGGTAGAATGTCGGCCTGGATCGGGGCTGCATCAGGAGGTTGACGACTCGCGACGCCCTTCCACGCTCTCGTCGCCTGGTTGCAAAACAATTGGCTCAGCCCACAGCGGGCGCTGGCAAGGATGTTGACTCCGTTTCTTGGGGAGGTCAGGAGGTGGCTGGATCCGTGTCCAGGGCACGGAACACATCGTCCAGCCGGGTTGGCGCGGCCGATAACCCGAGCAGTTCCACTGCGTGAGCCTCCGCCCAGTCGAGCAGCTGCTTGAGGTCACGCTGGAGCACGAACGTTTCGATGCGGTACGACAGGTCGGACATGAGGGTCGATTGCATCGGCGGCGGCGGGGCGTT
>JBGTNF010000006.1:0-4963 GCA_041743205.1 Thermomicrobiales bacterium
GGTCGCCGGCTACCTCGATCCCGACCGCTGGGTTGGCCGCTCGCTCGCCGTCGCCAGCGCCGCCCTGGGCGACCCCCTGGACGCCATAAACGAAGCGTTCCTCGATGCCTTCGCCGTAGCGACCGGGGCCGAGGTCCGTCACCGGGAACTGGGCCGCGATGGCCTGTCCAGCCTCATCGACCAGGTCGAATCCGGTGAGGTGGTCTGGGATGTGGCGTTGATCCCGACCGAAGACGTGCTGCCCCTCGCCCAGCGCACGCACCTTTCGGCGATCGACTACAACGTGGTCGACGACGCCGACCTGTACCCGGACCTGCTCATGCAGCATGGGGTCGGCGCGCGGCTCTATTCCACCGTTATCGTCTATCCATCCCAGCTTGCGGAGGTCCCTTCGGGCTGGGGGGACTTCTGGGACCTCGATCTGTTCGGCGGCACCCGGGCGCTGCGCCGGAGCCCGGTCGGCACACTGGAGTTTGCGCTGCTCGCCGATGGCGTTTCCATGGACCAGTTGTACCCGCTGGACACGGCGCGGGCGTTCACCGCGCTCGCCCGGATTCGCGACGCCACCGAGTTCTACGAGGATGGCAAGACCCCGGTGGAGTTCGTTCGCACCGGCCAGGCCGGCCTGGCGAGCGCCTGGAGCGTGCGCACGGCGTTGCCGGATGTGCGCACGCTGGTCACGCCCCAATGGAACGGCGGCATGCTCGCGGCCGATTCGTGGGTCATCCCGCGCGGGGCCCCGAACACCGATGTGGCGATGAGCTTCATCAACTTCGCGACCCGCGCCGTGCCGACGGCGAATTACTCCCGGCTCGAAAACTTCGGGCCCGTCAATCCCGGCGCGCTCGACTTCCTCCGCGAGGATACCGTGGCCAGCCTGCCCAACGCACCGGAAAACCTCCCGGGCCAGTTCTTCCAGAACTGGGCTTACTGGGCCGAAAACCGGGAATCACTCACCGCCCAGTTCGAAGACTGGCTCTTCAACCCGCCGCTGGCGTCACCGCCGGTCGAGCCCTAGAACCCGGCGCCTCGAGCCGTCCAACGGTTCCTCCCGGGCATGCCCGGACCGTGGCCGTACCCCGGGGCCTCGTGGGGCGTCGATCCCCCGTTCCAGCAAAACAACCGTCACGCTTGCACCAACCGCGATGGGACGTGTCACCTGACACTTCGAAGAGATCCGCTTCGTGATTGGTCCCGTATGCTCAACTTCACGGCGCGTAAACGATCAGGGCGTCGCGCTTCCCAACTGCCTCACGCCGCCGTGAATGATCGAAAGAGTGACGGCGCCTCCAACGATTAGGAGCCATTTTCATGACCGACACACGACAGCCGAGTATCGTCAAGCTTGGTGATACCGACCAAACAGTGGCAGACCCGGCTGAGGACATTCGTGGCCGAAAGGTGCTCGACAAGAGCGGCGAAGAAATAGGACATGTCGACGCGTTGATGATCGACGAGCGCGAGAACAAGGTTCGTTTCCTCCAGGTGGCGGCCGGCGGATTCCTGGGTCTTGGAGAACATCACTTCCTCATTCCAGTCGATGCCGTCACCCGTATCGATGACGATGAGGTGCACGTTGACCAGACCCGTGACAAGGTCGCCAAGGGACCGAAGTACGACCCGGCAGTGATGCAGGATCATGCGTACTACGAAGGCACCTACGGGTATTACGGATACGCCCCATTCTGGGGCGCTGGCTACATGTACCCGGGCTATCCCAACTATCGGCGGTTCTAGCCGGTTCGATCAAGTCCGCCGTACAGGGCGACGCAACAATGCCCTCGCAACGGGACCAGACCCACTGCGTCGAAACATGGACCTCGATCAGATAGGAAATCCAGAGGCCACTGCCCTCGGTGACAAGAACCGTGATAAGGGCGGATTGTTCCTGAGCGTCGCCAAGGCATATGGTTTCGAACATGAAGCCGATGTTCCGGCCGGGCTCCGCGACCGGCTCCTGCGACTCGACTACATCAAGGTCGATATCTCCGGCACGATTGATCGATACGTGGTTACGGACAAGATCGCGGGTGTTTCTGGTGACACCGTCCGTCTCTCGGTCGCCAAGGATCGGATGGTCGCCGAGGCGCAAACCTGAAACACTCAACGGGTCGGCCGGGTCGAGCGCTAATACCCGGCCGCCGCGCCATCCGCCCGGGGGTCCGCGCCGCCGCGCAGGATCCCGGTTCCAGGGTCGCGCAGGATCATTTGGGCGTGCCCGGCGCCGGTGTTCCAGGCATCAATCAACGTCACCCGGTGGCCGCGCGCCGCCAGCCGCTGGACCGTGCCTTCCGGGAACCCGCCTTCCAGCAGGAGGTCGTCGTCCGTGTCTGATCCGGCGAGCCACCGTGGAGCCTCGATCGCCGCTTGCGGCTCTAATCCGTAGTCCACGACATTGGAGATCAACTGCATCTGGATTTGCGCCTGGGCATCGCCGCCCTGGGTCCCGATCGGCCCCAGCAACGTTTCGCCGTCGAACAACATCGACGGCATCAGTGTGTGCATCGTGCTCTTGCCCGGCGCCAGCACGTTCACCCGATCCGGATTGAGGGAGAAGTAGGCGCCGCGATTCTGGAGCAGGATGCCGGTGTTTTCCGCCGCCACGCACGAGCCGAACGCGCCGAACAGGCTCTGGATCAGGGACACGGCGTTGCCGTCGGCGTCGACCGCGCAGAGATAGACGGTATCGCCAACGGCGGACGATTGACCGGCGGAGGTCCAGTCCGGGTTGTAATCCGACCACAAAGCGTCGATCGTCGCGTCGGAGAGCAACGCCTCGACGTCGATGTCCGCGAACTCGGGGTCGGTGATTTCGGCGTCCCGCACCCGGTAGGCGCGCTTCTTGGCCTCGATCAACGGGTGGAGGTGGTCAGCCGATCCCCACGCTTGCGGCAGAGTTTCGCGCTCGGCCAGCCGGAGGCCGATCAACGTCGCCAGGCCCTGGGCGTTGGGCGGCATGGTGCGCACCGTCACGCCACGGTATTTGGCCGCTATCGGCTCGACCCACTCGCCCGCGTACGCGTTCAGGTCGTCCACGGAAAGCCATCCGCCGAGGCTCGCAACCGTGTTCGCGATCGATTCGGCGATGGCGCCGGTGTAGAAGGCGTCGCGCCCTTCATTGGCGATCGCGGCCAAACTACGGGCCAGCGCCGGCATTCGCAGGACGGACCCTTCGGCAGGCGGCGAACCACCGGGGTAGACGATCGATCGCAACCCGGGCCAGCTGCCGATTAGTTCGCCCTGGTTCGCCAAGACTCCCGCGAGCCGGGCCGACACGGGAAATCCGTCCCGCGCCAGCGTCGTGGCCGGCTCCAGCAGACGCGCCATCTCCAGCCGCCCGAAACGTTCGTGACCGGCGAACCAGGCGTCGATCGTGCCGGGCACGGTAATTGCGAACGGGCCCTTGTTCGGCATCGCTGTCCAGCCGTCGTCGCGCAGCGCCTGAGGATCGGCGAGCCTGGGGGCGGGGCCCGACCCGTTGTAGCCGTGCGTAACCCCGGTTGCGGCGTCGTAGGCCATGAAGAAGCAGTCGCCGCCGATGGCGGTCTGGTCGGGGTAGAGCACCGTCAGCATCGCGTTGGCGCAAATCGCGGCATCCATCGCCGACCCGCCATCTTCGAGCGCTCGAAGGCCCGCCGAGGTGGCGAGGTAATGCGGCGTGGCGATCATGCCGTGGGTGGCCAGCGTGGTGGGCCGGGAAGCGTGCATCGTTCCATCCTCGTTCGCGAAGCGCGTGGCGCCGAAACCGAAGCCGCGTCTCGACCGTGTTAATAGGGTAGGATCAGCGGCAGAAAAGCGCGCGTCAATTGAAGGGATCATCGTGCCGGATCGCGCCCAACCGTCCAGATCATCACGTATTTCGAGAGGAGCCAGCATGTCGCGTCTTCGTCACACGATCGGGGCGGTCGTGGTCAGCACGACGCTGGCCGTCGCTGGCCACGGCGCCGTCGCCCAGGAAGCCGGGGCGCCCGATGTCGCGCTGCGTGCGCAAATGGCGTCGATCACGCTCGACAGCGCCACGTTGCCCGGCGGCTACGTGTTCACCGGCGAGACGTTCCTGGCTCCTGACGCCGTCATCAGCGGCGACCTGACCGCCGAGGAGCTCACCGGAGCCGGATTCGTTTCTCAATACGTCAGCGCCTATCGCAACCCGGACAGCGGGTTCGTGATCCGGTCGTACGTGTCGGCCTGGACCGACGCGGCAGCCGCTGAAGCCGGTTTCGCACTCATCGAGGACGAGGCCCGCACACTGCCGGAAGGCACGTTCGAGGACACCGGCTCCCCGGTTGGCGAGACCCCAGGGGAAACGACGAGCGGCACGTATCCGGACCCCGTCGATGGATCGGTGACGGTTACCACCACCGACGTTACCTTCCGGGCCGACCGGTTCCTGGTCGGCGCCGTGATCGAAACGCGGGACGGCAGCGTGCCGGATCCCGCAATCGTGAGCCAGTTGTCCGGTACGCTCGAGAGCCGCGCCACGTCGGCGGTGGCGAACGAGAACGCCGAAGGAACCGACCTGCAACTCGTGCCGCAGGCGCTGCCGCTGGCCGGGTTGGGCCAGGAACTCCAGGCCGGATTTCTCAACGCCGGCGACGTCGAGCAGATGTACGGCCTGCAGGGGTCCGTGCTTGGCGGGTTCACCGGGTCGTGGAGTAATGTGGTTGGACTCGGTGAATCGGACGCGCTGCAACCCTACGTTGCAGTCGGCTTGACGTCGTTCGGCTCGGCCGAAGACGCCGGCGCGATCGTCGAGCAGATCGGCGACCTCGCGCCGAACGCGGAGTCGACCACGCCAGTCGACGGCGTGGCGATCGAGGGAGCCGGGTCGGTGGCCGCCTTCAGCTTCGCGAGCCCGGCCACCGGCGCGACGGAACCGGACAGCTTCCGCGTGATCGCCGTGGCCGGCACGATGCTGGTCGTGATCGACATTCAGGGCGCGCCGACCGTCGAGATTGCCCAA
>JBGTNF010000007.1:0-10582 GCA_041743205.1 Thermomicrobiales bacterium
GCACCTGGAGTTCTTCGCCGTTTGCCTGCGTCACCCACGTCCTGCTTACCGCTTCCCCCTCGCGCGCAGTCTGCTGTCCGAACGTCAGGGTGCGGCGTTCCGCGGCGTTTCGGTCGGCGTCGGTTCGACGGGCCCGGATCACTGCGGCGACAGCCAGGCTGGCTACCCACGAGACCGCAAGCCACCACGAGACCGACGCCAGCACACCGACCCAGATCGTCATGATTGCCACCGAACGAACGATGACCGTGAGCGAATCGACAGCGATCGCCGCCAGCGACTCCGGGAGCCGCAACCGGCCGCCCAGCTCGGCTGGCTGGCGCAAGTCGAGAAACGCGGTGGGCAGGTGGGCGAGGTCGTCGAGGTAGGCGTCGATCCGGGGAGCGGCGACGGCGACGATGGCCCGGTCGAGCAGCCATCCCTGGAGGAGAAGGGCGCCGGTTGCGATGGCGATCGAGATCGCCGCCAACGTGACATCGGTCGCCTTGATCCCGGACGGCTGGTCGACCAGCCTCGCGACCGCCACCGCCGCCAGTGCCCAGGCGAACGTCTCCGCGACGACGGCGCTTGTCAGGGCCACAAAGGTCAGACGAGCTGGGAGGAGCATAGCCAGTAGGGTTTGGAGCGGACGAAGCGGACTGCCCGATGCCCGAAAGCTCGGGCCAGGCGTCATCGGCAAGGCGATCCCCGAGTACCCTTCGATCAGTTCTGCAGGATCGATGGTTCGCCGGCCCATTGCCGGATCATTGAGCGATGCCCGATCGCCGTCGATCCGCTCGAGCACGAGAAAATGGGCGTTTCGCCAGAACAGGATCGCGGGCGTGGGAACATGCTCCAGCTGGTCGACCGTCAGCCGGACCGCCCGTGCGTCCAGCCCGTACGTCCGCGCAGCCTTCAAAAGGTTGCCGGCGTTGCAGCCAAACCGGGTGACGCCGCAACGTTCCCGCACCTCCGGCATCGGGGCCCAGCAGCCGTGTTGGGCCAGGATGATCGCGAGCGCCACGGCGCCGCATTCCGCTTCCTGCTGCTGGATCATCACCGGCGTTTGGAAGCGTCCCTTCTCCGGTCGGCGACGCCGGATCATGGTTGGATCCACGGTCGCCAATCGAGGGTTCGTGGGGACGCGGCAGTCGGGGCGTCGGCAAGGCGGAGGAAGATGGACGCCATCGCTTCCAGCCCCCAAATCGGCGACGAGCGATAGGAATCGTCCGCGAGATCGTCAGGAAACCAACTCCCGGTTCGGCGCTCGTCGTCGAGCCATCGGGCTGCGATCCTAACGGCCCTGGCTCGCCAGTCCGCGTCGCCCGACATCCGATAGAGTTGCAGGGCGAGTTCGGCGGCATCGATCTGCCTCGCCCTGGAGGCGTCGTTGGCGAAACGGTCGATGACCGGCAACGCCCGGGTGGCAAGCGATGGCCAGATAGACGAGGCAGGATCGATCGCGCTGGCGACGCCAATCAGGTCGCCAGCGTTCACCAAGTCCGCCGCAAGGACGTTCGACGCGACGTCGTCCAGCCAGGCGACTCCTGCCCCGGCGGGATCGAGACGCCGGCGGACGAGGGCGTGGGCGACCCTGGTTCCGATCAGGCCCGACAGGCGCCGATGTGCGCCGGGAGAGCGCACCGGCTCCGGGAACGGCGTACCCCGAATTCCTCCGGTTCCGGCCAGGCCGTCGATCTGCGGCGCCCCCAGGCTGGGGCGCCAGGCTGGATCGGCACCGAGCGCAAGCGCGAATCCGCACGAGCCGGCCACTGGTTCGAAGAGCGCCCCGGCGAGGATCGGCGGCCAGTCGATCTCGCGCAGCGCCAGATCCCATGACTGGCGCAAACGTTCATCGTCGAAGGTGTCCGCCAGCAGGCGGATGATCGCCAATTGGCCGCCAACCCCGCTGAAGGCGCCGATTGCGGGAATTGCCCGCGGCCGCGCCGCCGCCTGGGACGATGCGATCTCCTGCCAAAGCACGGTCGATTCATCGAGCCCCCGGGCGAGCTGGGCGCCGATGCCGCGGGCAATCTCGCTCCACATCGGTTCCCCCGTGGCGCGCCACAAGTCGTGAAAGAGCAGTGCCCGGCCGCTGCGTCCCGTCAACAGATCGCTGCCGATCGGGGAAAGAGCTTCCACGTCGACTGACGGGTGATAGGTGAGGACGATCCAGGACGGGTTGGTGAGGTCGTCATTCACGATCGACGATGCGATCCGG
The DNA here is from genome assembly GCA_041743205.1 of Thermomicrobiales bacterium. Lineage (GTDB taxonomy): Bacteria > Chloroflexota > Chloroflexia > Thermomicrobiales > UBA6265 > JACCYX01. The sequence continues at coordinate 2,201 of JBGTNF010000007.1, forward strand.
CTTCCGATCCGCCCGGCCGCCTCGATCCATGCCGTGGCCCCGGGTTCCGATGAATCCCGGGCGCCGGATGCCGGTACGCGTTCGTCGTCAGCGCCGCTGATGGTCCAGAAGGCAGTCCGCAGCAGGCCAACGTCGGTTTCGAGGCGTTCGTCATCCAGCGTGAGGAGACCGCGCGTGACGCGATCGCGCACCTCGCCATCGAAGAATCCGGGAATGTGCTCCGCGCCGGGGGGATAGATGGCGTCACTCGATCCCTTCGACGTGAAGAACGGGACGTCCATGCCGGCCAGCGCCCGGATTTCGGCCGCGTGAACGCCGGCAATCCTGGGCTGGCCGTTCGCGAACGATCCAATTCCTTCAAGGAATGCGTTCCGCCGGGCGTAGGCGCTCAGGAGGGGAGGGGCAACGCTCCGTTGCGCGAAGGTCACGCAGGTCCAGGTGTCGCGATAAATCGTGCGCACGGGCTCGTTGCAGAGCCGGTCGATGAGTCCGCCCCCTCGCGTCAGGTCTGGCGCCATTCGACGCAACACGTCCGTCATCGAGCGATAGCCGCGCTCGATGTCCGGAAACCAGGCGTCGGCGCTGACCGGCACGCCGTTGAGCAGCGGCGCGTGCTCGGGATGCAGCCACATGCGGTAGCCACGAGCATCCTCGATATCCTCGGTCACGCCGGGAATGGCGGAGGCCGCGAAGGGGGACATGTAGGGACGCGGCGGCGCGAAACACCCCAGATCCTCGCTTCCCACGTCGGGCCCGATGGGAGTTTGCATGGCCACGATGTTCGACGCGACGGGCGAATCGTCCAACCGGTCCTGGGCGGCCCGCGTCGCATCGTCCAGGTCGTGGTTGTAGCGTCGCGGCTGGAGGACGGTTTCGAGATCGATGAAGCAAGGATGTTCGCCATCGGCGATGAGGTTATCGAGCCAGAAGTCACGCCCCTCCAGCGCCTGGAGCAGGCGAATCCAGCCGCCCATACGCCGGTAGAATCGGCCGATCTCCGCTTCCGACGAACACGAGCTGTGGGGAACGAAGGCTTCCCAGGTGTGACCATCCCTGACCAGCGCCTCGTGAACGCGGAGTGGCGGTGAAAACCCGCCGTGGTTGACGGCTATGACCAGATCCCGGAAGACATCGGTGACGGTGAGTTGCTTGGGCTTGTAGACCAGCCGAACGTCATTGTCGAGCGTCAGCAACATCACGGACCGTCCCCCGAGGTGGAGATCGCCGGCGTCGCCCTTGATCGACTCCACCGTGAGGGGCGTGCCAACCGGAACCAGGGTCCCGTCGAGATCGGGACCGTCGACCTGGAGCGCATCGACCATTTCGAGGACCGCCCGGAGCCACCGCGTCACGGTCGACGTAACCAGCGAGGCCAGCACCGGAAACATCCGGAATCGACCGATCCACGCCTCCAGCAACCCTTGGGGAGAGACGGCAACGTGAATGGATGAGGGATCGGTCTCGGATAGGCGTCTGGCCGATCGACGGAGCATCACCTCGAACTGGATCGATTGGTTGAGCACGGTCACGAGCCGTCGCGCGAGCATGACTTCGGCATCGACCAAGCCCTGTGGTTTCACCACTTGAGCCCGCAGGGCCAGCTCCCGGTCGAGCCACGCCCTGCCCACCGCGAGCGGCACGGTCAAGGCTTCGCCCGTGGCGCCGTAGCGCTCGACCATGGAATGCGCCTCCGCCGCGAGGGAGGATAGAGGGTTTTCCGCCGCTTCCGCAAGGGCTGACGCGTCCGCGAGGAATTGGCGGAACGCCAATGGAGGATTGTTGCCGTCCTGCGGGTCGAAGCCGAGCTCCAGGATGCGCGTCATGACTTCCGGGTCGACGATCGGCGACGCATCATTCATGCCGGGTTCCCTCCACCGACCAATCGAGCACCCCGGAATCGAACAGCCGGTCGAGGGCGGTATGGACGCTGCTTGGTGAAGCCCCGATTCGCGCCGGCAGGTTCGACGCCAGGGAGATTCCCTCCCGCAAGACGGGTTCGAGCCGGCCCAGCACTGGATCGCCAGGGTCGCAAGGGTCGCAAGGGTCGTCGAACAGGTCGACATATTGCGCGAATCGCCCGTGCAGGCGAATGCCGTTGGGCAATGGCTCGGTCCGCAGCCAGTCCAGCAGGCGCGGCGCGGCATCGAGCGGCATGCGCGTGGGCATCCAGCGGTCGATAAGTGTCGCCATCGCCGTCCCGAAGTCGTCGACATCGTCGAATGGCAGCGATTCCAGGGTCTCGATGCCAAGTGGAAAGGTGTCCGACGACGCACGCGGTACGACCAGCGCCAGCGTTCGACCCACGAGGTCGATGGAGAAGCCGACAACGGCCGTGTTGCCGTCGTACGGGTAATCGTCGTCGCCCCGATACGACGGGTCGGCGGTGTACCAGGGAGCCAATGCCAGCTTGCGTCGCTCCCGCGCGGCAAAATCCGGATCGGCAAGGTATCGATCGCGAAAACGACCGGTCAATGCGTACACGAATGTCGCGTCAGGGCTCATGACGTTGACCTGCACATGGCTCAGCTCGCCGGCGGTGAAGCGCTGGTGCAGGGCGTCCAGTTCGGCGGTCGTGCGCACCGTCAGGCGAATCGACCAACATCCCGCCTCCCGTGCCTCCACGAAAAAGCGGCGGCTGCGTTCCGGATCACGCAGCGCCAGGGCGGTGGCAGTTGGTGGGTAAAACCCGGCCTCCTCCTGGACGATGCGGCAAAACGCTTCGTATTCCGGATGGTCGAACGGATCGGTGGCGCCGTCCAGGAAACCGGTGCGAATGGCCGGACCGAATCGTTCCGCCATGACCCGCACGATCCCACGCCATTCCTCCAATGCGTCAGGATCGGCGGGAGCGATCGACGTCAGCGCCGGCGCCGCCAGGTTGCAGAACCAGCAACCGCCACTGCACCCGGCCGAAAGCGCGGCGTTCCAGGCCCCGCGAATCGATGAATTCGCCGGGAAGGGCCCGAGTTCGAGGCGCATTCGCTTCGCCTGGCGGGAGCGCCAGGCGGCGAACCGGGGATCGCGCGCCGTTGCCTCGGGACCGTACCATTCCTTCATGAGCATCGACTTGGCGGCGGTGATTGCGAAGATGCCGCGCGAGATCGACGTTGCCTGCGTCCCGTCGCCTGAGAGCATGGCCCGGACGTCGTGAGGGTCGAGAGCGATCTCGGAGCGGGCGAGCGCTGCCTCGGGGTCGCGCACGAGCGCCAACCGGAAGGCAGGATCGCCCAGCCACCGTTCGTTGAACCGCTTGGCCGCGGCGAACGTGTGCATCGTGGCGTGCAGTAGGCGGACGCGATCCTGGATGGTGGCCGTAGCTGAACTGGTCACGATCCGTCCAGCAGCAGCGGATCGAGCATTGCCGGTCGGTTCTCGCGCCGGGCATCCTTGCGGCTGCCGAGGATGAACTCTCCGACCGAGCTTTCCACCAGCGGATCGTGACCGGTGGCGGCGGCGAACGTTTCGACGTTGCCGCTGCCCTGCGCGCTTGGCGCCAATTGCATCACCGTCGCCGCCAGGTACATCTGCTGCATCAGGACCCCGACGTCCTTGAGGATCGCGGCGTAAGCCATGCGATCGTACTTCCACATCATCCGCCGAAAGCGGGCCCCGAAGACGATCAGCACTTGCGGCCGCGTGCCCGGTGACGCCAATCCGGCGTAGGAGATCAGGCTCTCGGTCAGGTTGTCCCGTGCCCGGAGCAACGACAGCGTGTGGGCGGCCGGATCGTAGTGGTACAGACCGGGCTCGATGCCCAGGCAGGTGTCGATCACGACGTAGAGTTCGAGCTCATACCCGCGCCCGCCGCCGGGGTAGGGACGGGACGAAATCTCTATCGAAGTCGACCGGCCTGTCAGCGGAGACCGTACCTGCTGATGACCGATCCAGCGCACACGCGCCGTACGGTACAGGAATTCGCCCAAATCGTCGCGGGTGATTGGCGTTTCGTCATAGTCGTAGATCGAGCAGCGGGACTCGACCACCGCCTGGAACGGCGGATCGTCCCGCACCATCTCCTCCAGCACCGGAACCGGCAACGGCACAATGTCCGTTCCTGCCAGTGGCCGCAGCGCGGGCGCCGGCTCAATGTCGTCGATGTGCCGGAACATTCCGCCGTACACCTGATCGACGTGCCCGTACCGGCTGGAGGCGTGAAACATCAGGTCGTGAACGTTCCAGAGTTGCCGATCCTGGTTTTCTTCGCTGTCCCTGGCGTCGATGTCAATGAAACCCGCGTTGAGGCACATCGTCACGAAGCCGCAGACGACGTCTTCGTCCAAACCAGCTTCGGCGGCAAACCGAAGGAGGTCGGCAAAGCCGATTGACGTCATCAGGCCGCCAATCATGGTCATCAGCGCGGGATCGGCGATGTGGATCAGGCCCTGGCCGACGGGTGACACCAGTTTGATCCGGTCCGACTCGCGGTGCATGATGCAGAACCGCGAGAGCTGGAGCATGGTTCCGGATTCGAGTGGTCGAATGACGAACCGGTATTTCGTCCCGGACGGCTGGACGACGGCGCGCTCGATCCCGTCCGGACCCGTGAGGTGATGGGCGATCACGCCCTGGCTCGCGAGCCGGGCGAGGACCGCGTAAAGCATCGGCGCGGCAGCCGCGTCCTCATCCTGATGACAGGTTTCGGAAAGTGTCCAAAGGGATCGCTGGTTCCCGCCAAGCCCGGACACGACGGATTGGACCGCCGCCGGCAGCCGGGGCAAGGTAATCGTGACGTCCGGCGAGACGATCCGCAGCCGCCCATCCGCCTCGTCCTCAATCGACAATTGGGGACCGAACCGGGGCGTCAAGACCCGTTCCGCCGCGGCCACGTTCAGCGTGTTGGCGGTGGGAGTGGTGGACATGGAGCCTCTGGATCGCTGATCGGCCGTTGCAGCCAAAACGCCTCGACGACGGAATGCGTCGAGCCTAAATGAAGATCGGGATCGGGTTGAGATCCTCCTCGGCGGTCGCCTTGCCCAGCCGACCCTGAGTCACGGGCACGTCGTACAGGCGCCCCGGAGCGAAACGCGCCCAGAAGTGACGCAGGCCGGGGACAATCGTCTTGATCACCGGCACGCCGACATCGAGCCGGGTTTGATCGAGGGCCAGGACCTCGAGCCCGCGCGTCTCCAGCAACAGCCGAACGTGCGCGATGTCGTCCCGCAAGTCGTCGTGCGTGACCTGGGGGAAATCGACCCGGCGTCGAGCCAGTCCGTCGTCGGTGGGCAGTAGCCACGGCTGGTTGCCGGTGGTGGCCGTTTGCCACCAGTGAACGGCTTCGTGATCGGTGTAGTTGTACCCGGATGTCTTGCCTTCCGGCGTCGCCACGCCTGGAATCATCTGGTTGAGTTCGGTGAGCGCCCGCAACAGGGCGATCCGGGCATCGAGGTGAGCCGCTGGCGCGAAGACGATGTCCTCCGACGGGTGACCGTCGATTCGCCTGGACACGGCAATGAAGGATGGAATCCCGAGATCGGATGTGAGGTCGAGCACCCAGATGTTGCGCCCGAGCCTGGCGTACGCCTGCCGCAGTTTCCGGATGTAGGGCTCGTCGAAGCTATCGAGGTCCACTTCCGGCTGGGGCAAGCGGTTGTACCACCAGATGGCGACGCTGTCGCGCTCCACGAGCTCCATCAGCCCCTGGAGCATGGCGTCTTCCAGTGAAGAACCGGCGGCAGCCCCGTTCGACTCCGGCAGGAAGAATCCGTGCCGCGGATCGACCGGCGTGCTGTAGTAGCAGAGTGCCGTGGGTAGCAACCGGTGCTCGCCCCGCGTCAACGACCAGACCGGGGTCCAGTCGATTTCGGCGTCCTCATCGAACGGAACCGGAATCACGTCGAGCCGCCGCTCACGGGCGTTCCAGTCGTTGCGCGAAGCGTATTGCGCCTCGCTGTAGAGCATCCACGTTCGGGGATCGATCGCCCGGTCGCCAAGCTGGCGGAACGAGCCGCGCTCGCTGATTTCCTCGCCCCGGTAGACCCCGGAGTAACGCTCGATCGACTCGCCGACGGCGCTCATCCGGGCCTGGGCGTCGGTTACGCCCTTGCCACAGTTGCTGCCGCGCACGTTGCGTTTCAACACCTGGGAGTTTTCGGTCCGCAGCGCCAGGTTGGCGCCGGAGAGGTACACGTGCAGGAGATCGTCCTCGGCCGTAATCCTCGTCAGCGTTCGCACTGCCCCGGTGATCGAGCTGACGTGGTGTTGCACCGCTTTGAGGGCGGCTTCGGGGCTCATGGCGCGGTGACCGCCGTCGTCGGTGTAAGCCTTCAACCGGGATCGAACCACGACCGGTTCGAGCTGCCTGGTCAGGTCGGGATCGCCACAGGCCGGACACTGTGGACGGCGTACGACGGTGTGCCGATCCAGCTCCAGGCTCAGCGAGTTGACGGTGACGATCGAGGCGTTGAGCGTCGTGTTCCCGGCGATGAGGAACCGGGCGAGTTCTGTGGTCGCCAGTCCGGCCGCAATCGCCACCGTCGCGGGACTCGCCGCCCGATTGACGAACGGCTCCGCCGATCCGCTTGCCCGTCGGGCGAGTTCTTCGGCGTCCCGATTCGCCGACAGACGCTGCGCGAGGCAGGCCCAGCACGGACCCGAACCCGGCTCGAAAAGGGGACCGACCCAGGGCAGGAGTCCGCCGGGCTTGACCAACAACCAGGGAATGCGCAGCTCCAGCATCTCCGCGTTGATCGTTGCCAGGGCGGGTTGCAGGTAGTCGTCCGTCACCACCACGAGCAGTGTCGCCAACGCGTCCTCGGCCGGGACGACGGCGAAGCCGCTGCGACACAGCAACTTACGGATTGGATCGGGATCGACGTCTCCGACGGTTCGCACGGCGACGGATTTCGATGCGCGGATGTCGACGACCGCCGGCTGGTCGACGCCGTGGAGGCCCCAGAAGGCGCCGTCCGTGCGGTTGAGGAGTTGCCGGTCCTGCTCTTCGAGGTAGCCGTCACGCCGCATGTTCAAGAGGGCCAGGTAGATATCCGTGGGCGCGAGCGAATCGGCTACCTCGTCGACGATCGCGTCAGTCGTTCGCTTACCGTCGATGAGTCGCGCGAGCGCCACGTACGCGGGCCCGGTGAGGACCACGTTCCGGCCCTCGGTGATCAGGTAGACCTCCTGATCGCTCACGATTGCCACGTGCCAATGGGGTCGAAAAGCTGGACGGTGAAGCATTCGGTTCACTCGGTCGCCTCGGAAAGTTCAAGAATTTTCGCAAGCCGAAAGTTTATGCGTAACGCTCGGGGGAAAGTGCGGCGTGTCGACCTGATCGAAACAAACGATCAACCGGGGGGAAGGGCTCACCCGGAACGATGAGCCCGTCCTTGCGAAGGGCGCGCCAACCGATTTTGGCGCGCCCGGAACCCGGAGAACGGCCGAGCTAACTGCAGCTGTCGGTCGAGGCCGAGGAGAAGCAGGAGATGCACAGCGCGGTGCACGCCGTGCTCGCCGTCCCCTGACAGCTCGCAACGGCGCCAGCGACCATGGAAAGCTCTTCCTCCGACAGATCGATCGCCTGCGGGATGAAGAGCAGCATCGCGCCATCGGCTTCCGGCGCCGTCAGGGCTGCCGGGTCGCTGACGATCTCGACGCGGGTGGAGGCGTCGAGGTCCATGCCGAATTCGCGGAGCACGTCGAGCGGCGCGGCTTCGAGGCGAGCGCGGAACTCATCGTCGAACATGGCCATGGCGGTAACCTGGCCCATCGTTCGCTGCGCGTCTGAAACAACCTGTGCCATGGAAATGACCTTTCAATGAAACGACAGGACGGATGGCCCGGCGCAAAACGAACCGGCGTTACTCAGCGGCCGGGGGGGTAACCTCGAAGCCAAGCTGCAGCATCATGCCCAGCGCGTCGATTTCGAACCTGGCTTCGGCGATCGCGCCGCACTCGACGCGGACGAAGGTCATTGCCTCGACCGTGGCGACGGCTTCGGGATCGGCGCCATCAACGGAGGATCCGGGAACGTCGAACAGGTACTCGATGGCCACCCAGTCGCCCTCGGCGACCGTGGCTTCGATGGTGTGGTTGGACTCGGCGAGGATCGCGAGGCCCTCTTCAGTCAGCTCGTCGGCATTGCCGGCTTCGTTCGGCACTTCGATGCCATCGCTGGACAGATCGTGCTCGAAATCGTCGGCCAGCAAGGTGTCCGCGGTTTCCAGATCGCCGCCGAGCACGGCCTCGAAGAAATCGGTGACGATCTGGGTGTTTTCTTCCGGCGTCCCGGCGACGCAGTCGGCCGCCGGCGAGGCGTCCTGGGCGAACGCGACGGAACCAAGCAACGAGAATCCGAGCAGTGCGACAGACACTGCCCCAGCGCTTTTCCTGAACATGCGGTTCTCCTCGACAGCGGGTCCGGGCTTCGATGTGGCCAGCAGCGAA
>JBGTNF010000008.1:0-3381 GCA_041743205.1 Thermomicrobiales bacterium
CTCTCAGATATTCAAGCTTGTGGGCGGCTTCTTCGGCGGCCAAGAAAACCCCACCGCGCCGGGTGGGCTTCGAACGTTGGGCCCATTGCGCCAGGCGCCCTGACAGCGCACCACGTTTCATCAGTGCCTCTCTCCATTCACGGGGCTGCCCTTACTCGACCCGCACCTTCGTCAATTGATCACGCAACCACTCTACTTCGGGATTGCCCAAACTCAGGACCCTGCCATTAAGGAGATACGTTGGCACGGCGAAAACAGATGCCGGCCGGACATTGGCTGGATCGCCCAGGTCGATAACGTGAATCTGAACATCCGGCATGTCCAGAGCCTGCACCTCGTCGGCGATAGTATGAGCCATGTCACATCCAAAACAATTAGGACCAACGTAGATATCCAATATAGCCGGGGTTAGGCTCCTGAGTGCCATGGGTTCCTCCTCGCTGCACTCACCTCATGTAAGCACACCAAAAACAGATCGCCGTAAGCAAGCTTACATTCCCGGAAGGCGCTGGCGGCGAAACTGGTATCCAGGCTGTGGACCGGTCTGCCGAAGCGGTGACAACCGCAAGCACCGGCCCATCGCCGGATCGTGACGACTGAATGGGGCATCGCGCCGACAAGGAGACTTAGGTACATGGCAATGTGGATGGCTACACGGATATTCGTGTTCATGGCGCTGTTGAGCCTGGCCGCGTCGCCCGGGGCGGTGGCCCAGACCGCCACGCCGCCGACCAGCGACGGGCTTCCGGCCTGTGCCAATGGAGCGCGGGCCGACGATGTCGAAGACGATCCCGAACTACCCGAATGGCAGACCGTCACGATGACCAACGCGCGAACCGGCGAGGAATTTGCGATCAGTGACTTTCTCGGCTGCGCCGTCTACGTCGAAACCATGGCCACCTGGTGCATCAATTGCCTGATGCAGATGGGGAACATCGCCGAGGCGCTGCCGGACCTCGATCCCGATCGGCACGTGGTGATCGCGATCAGCGTGGAAATCGAGCTCGCGGCCGAGGATTTGGCCGCGTATGCCGATAACTCCAACCTCGACTGGATCTTCTCGGTTGCATCCCCCGAGGTGCTGCGGGCGATCGTGGACGAATTCGGGCGGGATGCGATCGTGCCTCCGTCCACACCTCACGTGATCGTCAATCCAGATGGATCGGCTGGTGATTTGCTGACCGGACTCAGGGCCCCCGAAGAGATTGTGGAGCTCATGAACGAAGCCAGCGGCACGTAGTTCCATGAGTGAATACATCGGGGCGTTCCTGCTGGGGAACGGCGCCATTTTGGGCAACGTCTGCGTCCTGCCGTTGTACCCCGGATTCATCGCGTTCCTGGGCGGGACAGCGAACAGTAGCCTTACCGGGTGGATGAGACCATTTCTCGGTCTGGTCGTGTTCGTAGGCATGATGACGGTCATGCTGGCACTGGGCTGGATCCTGTTCGAGCTTAACCGGACATTCGGCTCGATATTCGACTGGTTCCTGCCGGCGGTGTTCGGGACGGTGATCGTCCTCGGGATAGCGATGCTGCTGGGCAAGAATCCCTTTGCGCGCATGACTACCTTGCAGGTGCCGGTGGCGCGAAGTCCGCTGGTGACGGCGTTCCTGTACGGGATGGTGCTGGGCCCGATGACGCTCCCCTGCACCGGGCCATTGATCGTCAGCACCTTCGTCCTCGGCGTCGGCGATCCGGGGTCGTTGATCGATGGGATCTTCTATTTCGTGGCGTTCGGCCTCGGGTTTGGGTGGCCACTCGTGGTCCTTCCGCTCCTGGCTACTCCCGTGCAGACGCATCTCACGCGGTGGTTAGCGAAGCATTACGCGATCGTCGGCCGCCTCTCCGGCGCACTGCTGATCCTGGTGGCGGTGTTTGGCTTCTGGGTCGATGTTCTACCGAATCTCCAGGGAGTTTCCTGATCGTGACCCCCGTGGAGAACTGCTTGCGGGACGTGGAAGGAATTCATGCCTGGGCGCCGCCGTACTGAAAGCTCAACAGGGGTAACCGGACTGGCAACCACTCCGCTCCTGCCAGATGACCTATTCAATTTCAATGTGCGGACGCAGCGTCCCTGTACCGCATCGCCTGGAGGTTTCGTTTTGGCGCAAAGGTTCAATCGCCTGCTCAGTCGCCGCAGCATGGTTGCGGGATCGCTAGGCACCACCATGGCGGCCGTTGCCATTGCCCTGCCCGCTCGCTGTAGCGGCAATGTGTACCCAGGCACGACCGTTCAGGGAATCAATATCTCCGGCATGTCTCGGGCGACGGGCGAGAGTCTTCTTCGTTCGACATTCAGCCAGATCGAGTCCAACGCCGTAAGGTATTCGTTCGAAGCACAAACCTGGAACGCCAGCCTCGCCGACCTCGGCATGGCAATCGATTACGACGCCATGCTCGAAAGGGCGATGGCGCAGGGCCGGGATGGCAGCCTGGTCAACCGCTACAGAACCTTGTTGGCCGAGGGCGCAGAACGCCGCGTGCCGCTCGCCATCCAGCGCGACGACTCCACGCTCGATTCCTACCTGGCCGAAATCGCCATGCAGATCGAAATCGAGCCAAAGAATGCGCGACTCGTCCGAAACGGCGCACAGGTAGAGATCCAGAATCACGTTACTGGCCGCCGCCTGGATATCCAAGAGGTGAAGAGGGAAACAATCGCCGCGGTCAACACGGGGCGAGCCGCCACCATAGCCCTCGCCCTTACGCCGGTGACGCCGAATATCACCTCGTCGCAAATGGTGGGCGCAAAGGAGGCGGCGCTGCTCCTCATGAGCGAACCCATTATCTTCACGTACGGTAACGACAACTTCCCGGTCGATAGCGACACGCTCGCCGCGGCGCTCATCATAGATCGCAATGGCGTCGCCTCCCTGCTGGCTGACAACATCAGCGACCGTCTGGATCAGATTGAGCACGCCGTCGCCACTCCACCCAGAAACGTCATGCTCGGCTGGGATGACGGACTGTACGTGGTAGCAGACGAACTCGACGGGGCCGCACTCGACCGGGAAACCCTGGCCCAGCTCCTGACCGCCACCGCCCGGAGCGAGACCCGCACTGCCCCGCTGCCAGTGACGCCAGTCAGGGCCGAGGCGCGAACCGACAACATCGAGGACCTCGGTATCGACGGGCATCTCGCCTACGGCTCGTCCTCGTTTGCGGGCTCTTCGGAAACGCGAGCGACGAATGTCATCGTCTCCGCCAACAACATTTCGTACAAGCTGGTCGGTCCGGGTCAATCCTTCTCATTCAACGATCTCCTGGGCGCGATCACCGTGGAAAACGGGTTCGTCGAAGGGACGATCATTCTGGGTGACTGGGCCGCGAGTGATCTTGGGGGAGGCGTTTGCCAGGTTTCGACGACGGTCTTTCGAGCCG
>JBGTNF010000009.1:0-4704 GCA_041743205.1 Thermomicrobiales bacterium
GCGGCGCTGGCCGTTCTGGTCTGCAGGTACAATCCACCGTCCTCAACGGTGAAATCGATGATTCCCCGATCAGCCGTGCAGTCGATGACCAGGGCGGTCAGGTCTGCGGCGTAGGCATCGAACCCGGCCGGGCAGGCGTGACTGGCGATGTTGACATCGACGAAGCCGCGGGCGACGTTGTACCAATCGCAATACGTTACCTGCCCCGGCTCCAGGGGAACGTTGACCTGGCGCCCGACGAGGACCTGCATCGCGGCCGGAGGCGAAACCGGATCGCCACTTTCGAGATTGACCTGGCAGGAGACGACCGGCGTGCCCCAGCCATCGGGCAAATCCTCGACGACGGCCACGTAGCCGCTCGGCACGTTGGCGAACGAGGCCAGCACGAGCGGGGTTTTCGACGCGGGCAGGGTTTCCTGATGCGTGTCCGAGACAACCGTGAAGTTCATGGCGCCTGGATCGTCGACACATTGCGTCCCCAACTGGTCCAGCCCAAGCGTGTAAGCCGGAACGAGGTAGCCGCAGGCGTGACTGTTGACGATCACCCGTCCCATACCGCCAACCACATTGAACCAGTCGCAGCGAACCTGGGCGCCATCGGCCAGGTCGTACTCAAGCAGGTTGCCCATGGTCAGGGGGTCGGCGCCGGCCGATGAGCCGGTCAGGTCGTAGCAATCCCAGACGAACGTGGCCGTCGTCCCGTTCCTGACGGATTCGGTGATCGAGTAGGTGTCCGCGGCAAGACCATCGATGGTGTGATAGCCAACGCCGGTGGCGCCAGTCTCGAACTCCCATCCACCGTTGTCGTCGATGGAATCGTCCATTTCCAGGCGGATGCCATCGGCCAGCGTGCACGATGCCTGGGGATTGGCGTCGGCCGCATTCACGTCGAAACCCGCCGGACAGGCGTACGCGTACATGGTCAGGCTGCCGGTTCCGGTGAGCGCCGCCGCGATCTGCTGCGGGCCGTCGCCTTCCGGGATGTTGAACCAGGGGCACGTCTGGACCACGCCGGGCGCGATATCGATCGCTCGTGCGTCCTCGATGAAGACGGGGATAGCCCCGATCCCGCCACCGCCGCCACAGCCGAGGACGAATGACGTTTCAATGTTGTCTGGAACGTCTTGCGTCACCGTGTAGGCGCCGGGCAGGACCGTCCCGAACGCTGCCCGGCTATCGATCGAGCCGCCGGTCACAGCTTGCCGGTCATCCGTGCCGGAATCCTCGCTTTCGAGCGTGAACTCCACGCCGTTGGGACCGGGCGGGCAATCGAGATTCGGGTTCGATCCCACCGCTTCGGGGTCGTAACCCGCGGGGCAGGTGTGCAGCGCCACCGTGAAATCGGATGGGGCGCCGTTTGGCGATGCGGTTTCGGGTACGTTGTACCAGTCGCACCAGAGCAGATGGCCATCACCCAGCGGCATGGTGATGAAGCCGCCGGCGGCAACCGGGATCTGCTGCGTGGGCAGGATGTCCGAGAGGTCGAGTTCGAGCTCGACCTTGCAGAACACGACCGGCGTGCCATGGGCGGCCGGGATTTCCCCCGTGACCATGACGGACCCGCCCGGCACATCGCTGAACGAGGCGTAAGTGCCGCCGCCGGTCGCGGGTACGGTCTGGTCATAGGCCCCACTGGCGACGGTGAAGTTCACCGATCCGGGAATGGCCTGGCATTGGGCGGCCATTTCGTACACATCGAGGCTGTAGGCGGCGATGCCCTCGGCGCAGGCGTGGACGTTGACGGCGACCGCGCCGAAGCCGGGGCTGGCCGGTTGTTCGAGGACCGGTTCCTGGGTCGGAGCCGGGTCGTCCGGCAGGGCGAGGCCGGGACCGTGCGGGATGTTGAACCAGGCGCAATGCAGCCGCTGGTCGTGGCCGAGGGTCAGGCTGGTCACCCGAAAATCGGGCGCCCCCACGTTGGCAAACGGCCCAAGCTCAACACCTGCGACCGTGTTGACCTGGCAGAAAACCATGGCCGACTCGAATCGGGCGGGCGGTTCGGCCCAGATCGCGATCGGTCCGGAACTGACGGTATCGAAGAAGACATCGTTGAATTCGCCACTGCTCGTGCCGGTCTGGCTCTGGATCTGGGCGTGCTGCACGCCAAACGTGATCGGGCCGGCGGGTTCCCTGCACATCGCGACCAGTTCGTCCATGGTTGGTGTCGGGAAGCCAAGCGCGTTCGGACAGGCCATGTTGACGATGTAGACATCGCCATGACCACGGTCGACCTGGTACCAGTCGCAATGCACGTCGCCCTGGACCGACCCGACCTTCCAGGCGCCGCCATCCGCCTCGCCGGGTCCGATCTGGTCGATCGTGGCGCCGTTGGCATCGCGCAGGAAGCAGTTGGCGATCGGGTCGTCGTAGCCAGGCGCCAACCGCTCCACGATGAAGAGGCTGTCACCGACCTGGAACTCCAGGGCGCTGCCGGTCTGGGATGCGGCCGGAACCGAGCTTTCGACTGAGAACTCACCAGTTCCTCGACCCACGCACTGGTCGAGCACCATTTGGGCGTTGCTGGAGAAGTATGGATCGAACGTGGGATGGTCGCAGCGGTAGACATCGATGGTGAGCCGAAAGGTCGTCGCCAGAACCTGCTCGGTCGCCTCGGGCGTGTCGGTTGGTTCCACGAGCGCTTCGGTCGGTTCCTCGATCCCGTCGAGCGGGACCTCGGTGACCAGGGGCGGCACATCGACGGGCTCGGTCGGAAGGGCCGGTTCGGTTGGGGGCGCCGGTTCTTCCGCCTGCTCCACCTCTTCTGCCTCGTCCGGCGAAACCTGTTCATCGATGCCCTGGGCCAGGGCGATCTGGTCGCCGATTGGCGTCAGGATCATTCCACCCAGCGCCAGCAGCGTGACGAGCCTCAACATCGCGTGCGACAGCAGCTGACGCCGCAATCGAAGAAGTGGAATCAGACCACGCATGCGTCACCTTCTTCAGTCCTGGCGGCAAGGGCCGCCCCGTCTCAGTGCAATGCCTTACCCGGTCGGGTACAGGCTCATCTTGCGGCTGGGAGGGAACGCGATAATCGGTGAGATTACCGATATTTGGCCGCTTCGTGGCATGCCTTGGCGAGGATTGCTTACGCACGTTGCTATGGTCATCCAGATTGCCTGTCAGGGTGAACATGAAACGGTAGACGACCTCTGGGTTCATACCGACTCCGGGTGAACGCTTGAGGCTACTGGATCGCCCGCCACGTCGCTGCGGAAGATATCGCTTCGCTGCCTCGTTCCTCGGAATGACACATTCGACGTCGCTCGAAATGACGTGCCGTTGCGGAACGCCCGGTGTATACCCGGAGTCGGTATCAGCCGGGGCGTCGATTGGAACGCGGCCGAATCGAATGGAGCTTGATCAGCGTTCCCGAAAACGCTGTCTCGATGCTGGTGGCGTGCATCAGCAGGGTCCAGGATCGACGTCATTAGCTATTATGACAATAGAAACTCGCGTCAAAAGGTGTGAGATTCGATGATCTTGGGCCGCATCCGGGCCGTTTCCAGGTGATCAGGTTCGCGGCGGGATCACCGTTCGAGTCGCCGGTCGCTCCTGGTTGGAGCGGCGACGTTGGCCGCTGTAAGATCTGGGTCCCGCGTCGTCGCCCAGGAATCGACGCCGGCCGGCAACCCGGTCCTCAATTCGACCCTGCCCAATGGGGATATCGGGGACGATGGTTCCTGGTCGTTCACCGACGACCGGGACGTGACCGCGACCGGCTAATCAACGCCAACCCGAGTCGTGGCCCAAATCGGGATCGCCGCCGCGCTGTACGACTACGGCTTCACGGTCAGCGGCTACTACGGCACCGCGCGCGACGCCGACGGCGCGCCGATGCTGGTGGCGGGCGAACTGCCGCTCGAGGAGGTCGAGAGCGTTGGCGAAACCGGCGAGGTCGATATCGAGAAGGTGGTGTCACTCGGGACCGAGCTCTTCATCGGACCCAACTACGGGATCGGCGGCGGCCAGACGATCTGGCCGGTCGATGAAGACGCCCTGGCCCAAATCGGCCAGACCGCCCAGATCGTGGCGATCGCCTACGCCGACGGCACGACCGTGGCCCGAACGATCGATTCCATCGCCAACCTGGCGGGCGCCCTCGGGGCCGATCTGGAGGCGCCGGAGACCAAGGCGAGCGTGACCGCGTTCGACACGGCCAGCGACGACTTCGCCGCCGCCGTGGCCGCGAAGCCCGGGCTGACCACCTTCTTCATGTCCGGTTCGCAAACCGGGTACTGGATCGGCGGGGAGGTGGCCGACCTCGATTACTTCAGCAGCCTGGGGCTCCAGATCGCCGGGGGCGAGACCGCGGCGGAACAGGGCTGGGAATCGATCGGCACGCAGGCGTGCGACCTGATCTTCAACGATGTGCGGGAACCGACCTGGTGGTCGACCGAGCAACTGACGGCGGAGATCCCGACCTTCGCCGTGCACCCGGCGGTCGTTGCCGGACAGGTCGGGCCGTGGCGCAACGTCTACGTCGCCAGCTACCGGGGGTACACGCCGATCCTCGAGGAAGTGACCGGCTGGCTGCGCGAGTCGGACGAAGGCATCGCCTGATCCCCAATGCGTGGTCGTGGAAATGCGCGATGATAGGGGCAACCGGGTTTCCGTTTGCCTCCAGTCACGTTTCAGCGCGGGGTATATCGACATGACCGACGACCGCAACCAGCAACCGCCCGTCCAGAGCCAGGCGCGCGCTTT
>JBGTNF010000010.1:0-2956 GCA_041743205.1 Thermomicrobiales bacterium
CTACGCCGAAATGGCGACCCGGATCCACAACATCCCGGTTGACGACACCGGCCTGTTGATGCTGAAGATGAGCAACGGGATTCCGGTCAGCCTCGACACCAGCTGGTCACGGCCAGCCAATTGGCCGACCTGGGGCGGCGTGACGATCGATGTGATCGGGGAGGAGGGCGTGCTCTCGCTCGACGCCTTCGCCGATGTGCTCGAAGTCGCCGACGCCCGGCAGGGGACCTACACCTGGCGGCCGACCGAGGGCATCGGCGATGCCGAGATGGTGGGCGGGTTCGTGAACGCGATCCGCAACGGCGCGATCGGGACGCCGCTGGCGGTGGCCGCCCGCAACCCCGGCACCTGCCCGCACCGCTGGTTCGTCGATCCCGCCCTTTCCGGCGGGGGCGCGGTGATGGACCACACCGTCCACGTGGTCGATGCGCTTCGCTGGATCCTGGACGCCGAGTTCACGCAGGTCTACGCCGAAATGGCGACCCGGATCCACAACATCCCGGTTGACGACACCGGCCTGTTGATGCTGAAGATGAGCAACGGCATCCCGGTCAGCCTCGACACCAGCTGGTCGCGGCCCGCGAATTGGCCGACCTGGGGCGGGGTGACGATCGACGTGATCGGCGAGGAGGGCGTGCTCTCGCTCGACGCCTTCGCCGATGTGCTCGAAGTCGCCGACGCGCGCGAGGGAACGTACACCTGGCGGCCGACCGAGGGCATCGGCGATGCCGAGATGGTGGGCGGGTTCGTGAACGCGATCCGCAACGATACGCCTACCGAGCCCTCCGGCGTCGATGGGTTGCGCGCGGTGCAGGTGACCCTGGCCGCCTACGAGTCGGCGCGCACCGGGCAACCGGTGGCGATCCCGGTCTGATCCAGCGGCGTAGCGCCGACCCCACAACGTCACCCCGAGCGAAGTCGAGGGGTCTCTTCGCCGCTGCGAGCCGGCGCCGGGGGAGAGATGTCTCGACTTCGCTCGACATGACGTGGGTGGTCGACATGTGGTGGGGCGTGTGTCCATCCTCGCCGATGGCCGGCACAAGACCGGCCAGTACGAACGCCGTCACACGCTGGACGACTGTGCGACGAGCACAAATCGCCCGGCGACGGTCGTGCCGACGGATGGTCAGGCGCGCGGGTCGAGGTGGAAAATCTGGTCGATGCGCACGAGTCTCGTTTGCGTGTGCGGAACGGCTGCTGGTATTCTGACGCCACGTTTCGGTGATGAGTTTCGCTTCGTGCAAACGGCACATGATGTGCGGGCCAGGCTGACTGGATTTCCGGCGCGTGTGACGTCTCCGGCGATGGTTCGTCCTACCCGCGGGTCCGGTCGTTCTGCGCCGTGGGCCGATTTCAGCCTTGTTGACCCCACGACCAAGGGAGCACCCGCCATGGCCGATGTCGCGGCAACCGCCCTGCCGATCGAAAACGTCTCGCGGCAGGACGATTCGCCGTTCGCCAGGCGGTTTTTCGGCAGCTTCCTCTTCCGTCGATTGCTCCGGGCGTTCCTGACGATCCTCTTCGTCTCCACGGCGATCTTCTTCCTGATCCGGCTGCTGCCGGGCGATCCCGTGCAGGTCTACATCAACCAGCAGATGACGCAGTACGGCTACTCGTACGAAGACGCCAGGAATATGGCCCAGTCGCTCTATTCGATCGATGTCGACGAGCCCCTCATCGCGCAGTACGGCAATTACATGCGGGATCTTGCCCAGGGTGACCTTGGCCAATCACTGACGACGCCGGGCACCTCGGTGCTGTCCATCATCAACTCCCGGATCTGGTGGACGGTCTTCAGTGTCGGCACCGCGCTCATCCTCTCGTTCGTCATTGGCTCGCTGCTCGGCATGTTGATGGCCTACAAGCGCAACACCTGGACCGAGGGCGCCCTCTCCGGATTCGCCTCGATCACGCAGTCGATTCCCAACTACCTGCTGGCGATCCTGTTCATCATCACCTTCGGGGTGCGGCTGGGCTGGATCCCGTTCACCGAAATGCGGGGCGCCATTTCGCCCGGGCAGCAGGTGGAGTTCAGCTTCGCCTTCCTGTGGGACGCCATCTACCACGCCTCGCTCCCCATTCTGGTCTACGTCCTGACCTCGATCGGCGGCTGGATGCTGCTGATGAAAAGCAGCACGATCGCCGCGCTGGAGGAGGACTTCGTGACGGCCGCCCGGGCTCGCGGAGTGCCGGAGTGGCGGGTGCTCTTCTTCTACGTCGGGCGCAACGCGATCCTGCCGCTCTTCACCCAGCTGACGATTGCGATCGGGTTCGTGGTCGGCGGGTCGCTGCTGGTCGAGCCGATCTTCCAGTACGAAGGCATCGGGCAGCGGCTCTTCCAGTCGATCCAGCGGCGGGACTACACGCTGCTGCAGGGCATCTTCCTGATGATCACGATTTCGGTGGTGCTCGCCAACCTGATCGCCGACCTGCTCTACAGCCGGCTCGATCCCCGCATCCGCTCCGGGAGCAACTAGCCATGGCCCACGCCGTCACCGGTTCCGATGTCCAGGCCGCGGCGGATCCCGCCGTGGGTGCTCAATCGCCGAAGCCGCGCGGGTTCCTGCGCAACTTCGTCGCCAACAACAAGGTCGGGACCGGGGCGTTCGTGGTTTTCCTGGGGATCCTGGGGCTGGCGTTCATCGGGCCACTGTTCATGGCCGACACCAATCCCAGTGATGGCCGGAACGTCTTCGCTCCACCCTCCGCCGATCACTGGCTCGGCACCGACTACCTGGCCAAGGACACCTGGCACCAGATCGTGCGGGGCGGACAGAGCCTGCTGCTCGTGGCCGCGGCCGCGGCCATCCTCTCGACCATGATCTCGGTCGTGTTCGGGGCGCTGGCGGCGATGATTGGCGGCAAGTTCGACCTGGTGGTGCTGACGATCACGGATATCGTGCTCACCATTCCCGGAATCATCCTGCTCGGTGTGCTCGCCGCCTTCGTCAAGCTC
>JBGTNF010000011.1:0-13858 GCA_041743205.1 Thermomicrobiales bacterium
CGGCGCCGGTTTCGCGGGCGGCAACGCCCTCGCCAGCGGCGGCGCGCCAACGACCAGCCGGAGTCGCTCGGCGGCCCAGGACGTGACCACCGTCCGCGCCCTGATGTGGTCGAACGGTCCGATCATCGACGGCCATTTCGATGATCGCGTGGCCGCCTTCAACGAAGCCCACGCCGATACCATAGAGGTCACCCTCGAGTTTCTCCCGTACGACCAGTATTGGCAAAAACTGCAACTCGCGTACGCCTCGGGCAGCGACCTCTACGACGTCTATTTCTGGGATGTCCAGGCCTACGGTCACTTCAAGCGCGACCTGATCCTGAACCTGCAACCGATGATCGACGCCTCCGGGGCGCTCGACCCGGCCGAATACCCGGTCGAACTGTTCGCGCCGTGGAAGCTCGACGGCGAAAACATGTACGCAATGCCGGAGAACTTCCAGACCATCGCGCTCTACTACAACAAGGACCTGTTCGACGCCGACGGGATCGCCTACCCGACCGATACCTGGACCTACGACGAGGCGATCGCCGCGGCGACCACGATGACGAAACGCGACGGCGACCGTGTCACTCAGTGGGGGATGACGCTCGGCAACCTCGCCGTCTGGTGGGGCCTGCAAACCGTCTCCTGGGCCAAGGGCGACGCCTTCTTCGACACCTTCCTGGAGCCGACCGCCTTCCAGTTCAACACCCCGATCAACATCGAAACGCTCGACCTGCCACGGTCGCTGGTCAACGACGCGCAGGTCACGCCGCGGCCCAGCGTGGCCGAGCAGGATTCGGATATCGTCGGGTTCGCCTCGGGCCGGACCGGGTTCGTGATCGACGGCTCGTGGAGCATTTCCGGATTCGCGGAGCTCCCGTTCAATTGGGGCATCGCGCCAATCCCGATGATGGAAGGCAACCGCGTCGTTCCGTACTTCATCGGCGGCTGGGTCATCGCGAAGGAATCCGAGGTGCCGGACGCCGCCTTCGAGTGGGCGCGCTGGTCAGGCAACGAGTACCAGGACCAGATGGCGGCCGAGCACGACTGGATTCCGGTCAAGACCAGCGCCCGCGATTCCGAGGTCACGATCGAGGGCCAGCCGGAAGGCTACCGCGCCGTGATCGACGCCCTGTCCAGCGCCCGCATCGGCGACGTCTACTCCGAGAACACGCAGCAGATCTGGGTCGAGGTCTTCGAACCGAAGTTGACCGAACTCATGGAAGAGAACCGCGATCCAGCCGAGGTCGCGGTCGAGATGGACTCCGCCGCCAACGAGTTGCTCGGCGGCTGACCTGCCTGATTCGATGCCACGGGACCCGGAGGGGCAACCACCCCTCCGGGTCCTGCGTGTATGACCGCGCACGAAACACCATCGCCTCGTAGGGGAGGGCTAACGGGCAACTTCTTCGAGCCAACCCACATGATGAATGCCCGTGTATGCCCTCCCGCTCCGCGTCGCGGAACTGCGTATCCTGTGCCGTCAGAAACCAGACTGGTCAGGGTCGTGATTGGTCGGGAGGTTGAGGGACGGCACACCGGACCCTGTCCGGATACATCGAGCGGGAGGGCATACACGGGCAGCGAAGACCCAGTTTGGCCAGGCATGGTGCCCGTTAACCCTCCCCTACGATTCGTGCCATAGGTGCAAATACGAGTCCGGCCGAGTGATCCCGGATTGTTCGTGCCATCTATCGACCGAGAGAGTCCCGCCTTGACCCAGAATTCAGCCGCCAACCGGAACGCCGTCACCTTCGCGCACGACGCCGATGCCCGCACGTTGACCCTGGCCCACCCCTTGATCGACGCCGAATGGCGCTGGAACGAGCGGGGCCGGGTCGACTTCACGCGGTTCGATCACCGCCCCTCCGGGAAATCCTGGCTGGCGGAGGAGCAGCACGACCCGTTCTTCCTGCTCGGCGTCGCAGGGTTCGGCGACCGCTTCCACACCTTCGACGACCACCGGGCGGTCTTCTTCGGCGCGGTCGGCGACGTCCAGGTCAACCAAACGGCGCCGCGCGGTTGCGTTGAAGCGTCGCTGACGATCGACCTCTCGCGAGAACCGGAAGTGGCGGAGAAGCCGCCCATTTACGACGACACGCCGCGCGCTTTCCACCCCGTTCCGGTGACGGTGACGTGGCACATCCAGGCGCATCCCGATCACGCCGTGCTCCGGCAGTGGTTCGAGGTGACCAACACCGGCGCCGAGGAGCTGACGATCACGCGCCTGCCGGTGCTGATCGCCGGCCTGGCGGGGACGTCGGCGGGGCTCACCGTCCACTCGGGGCTCGACCGCAAACACCGCCTGCGCAAGCAGGAGGGGGCCGACTGGTTCACCTGGCAAACGCTGCCGCTGGCGCCTGGCGTCGTCGGCTCGATCGAATCCGGCCACCGGCGAGCCGCGACCTGGCTCGGCCTGACCACAGACGACGGGCCCGGCCTCTTCCTCGGCTGGGAGGCGAACGCCCGCACGAACTGCGACTACGGCGACCTGCACGGCACGGGCGCCTGTGGCCTCGATGTCTGGCTGGAACCGGAGTACCGGTTGGCGCCGGGCCAGACCCTGACCGGTCCCGCCGCGTTTCTCGGCGCCGCGGATGGCGACCTCGACGAAGTCAGCTACCGCACGCACCGCTTCGTCGAGGACGTGGTCGCGATGCCGGTCGCCGACGAACGGTTCCCGTACGTCACCTTCAACAGCTGGGGCTACGGGGACCGGATCGACGACGCCTCGATGCGCGATTGCTTCGCGCAGTGCCAGAAACTCGGCGTCGAGCTCTTCGTCGTCGATTTCGGGTGGGAGGACGCCGATTGGCATCCCCGGGCCGACCTCTTCCCGAACGGTCTTGCGCCGCTGGCCGAAGCCGCCCACGAGGCCGGGATGAAGTTCGGCGTCCACCTCAGTTTTGGCAACGTCTCGTCGCTCTCCGCCATGTTCGCCGAGCACCCGGAATGGGCCAACGGTCCCGGCCAGTGGGCCTACCTGACCGAGGGCGAGGTCTACCGCGTGGTGCTCGGCAATCCGGATGCTCGCGACTGGCTGATCGAAAAGCTGGTCGCGATCGTCGATGAAACCAAGATCGATTATTTCCTGACCGATCACTTCCTGTGGGCCCCAACGAATCCCGACGCCCAGGACATGCGGGCGACCGACGATTACCTGACGCTGGCCGAGGGTTTCGACCTGATCCTCAAGGGCTTGCACGAACGCCGCCCCGACGTGCTGTTCGAACACTGCGACAACGGGATGGGCCTGCCAACGTTCAAGATGGTGGCCCAGAACGTAACCTCGATCGGTCCGGACGCGGTTGGGTCGCAGTACGAGCGGGTCGGAACGTGGCGCATCTCCCGCGTGCTGCCGCCGCGGTACCTCGACCACTACGTCACGGAACGCCTGGCGCCGGGCATTTCCTTTACCGGCCCGTTCGGCGATTACGAGTACCGCAGCCAGATCTTCGGCGGCCCTATGATCCTGATGACGGACATCATGGCGCTGGACGAGGGCGGCGAGGATTGGACCGCGCTTGCGCGCACGATCGATCTGGTCAAGCAGATTCGCGGCCGGGTAGTCGAGGGCAAGGTGCTGCACCTGCTGGAGCCGCAGCCGTACGAACGGGTCGGCCACGGCTGGGATGGGTGGGACGCGATCGGCTCGTACCACGAGGCGTCCGATACGGCGGTAATCCTCGCCTTCCGGCTCGGCGGCGACCTGGACGAGCGGACGATTCCGTTGCACGGACTGAACCCTGACTCGCGGTACCGCATCTCGTTCGAGGATCGTCCCGACACGTTCGAGCGCTCGGGCCGGGACCTGATGGACGGCGGGATCGCGTTGGCGCTGCCCGGTCCCGGCCTGCCGCGCATCGTCGACGGAATCGGCTTCGTCCGCGCCTCGGAGGTGATCCATTTGGACGCAGCGAAGTGACCGTCATGTCGAGCTTGCGTAGGGTTGCGGAGCTTGTCTCCGCCCGTGGTGGGCGAAGGCAGCTGGCCCTTGCTGACACCCCGCCCACCGTCATTCCGAGCTGCCACTCCGGGCTGCGAGGCAAGGCCTCCCCGACCGTCATCCCGAGCTTGCGAGGGACCCCCCGCCGAAGGCGGTACTCAAGCCCCGCGAAGCACACGTACCGGCTGCGCCGGTGGATCCCTCGTTCCTCGGGATGACGGTCGGGGAGTCGCGAGTCGCCGGTTGGGCCCTGAATATTCACCTGGAGGAATCAACCTGGTGTCAACCATAGACAAGACAACCGCATCCGCCGGCGCCGCGTTCGTGCAGGCCGGCAGCGATCAGTGGCGCATCGGTAACGACCAGGTTTCGATGACGTTCGGCGCTGGGAAGGGGCGATCGTTCCAACTGGCGAGCCTTGCCCTGGCCGGATCCGGCGAGCGGCAAGGTTCCGCCGATGCCCTGCCGTTCGCGCTGACCATCTCCGGCGCATCAGTTGAACAAGAGGCCCTTCAGGTCAGCGACAGCCGGGCCTGGGTCGAGGGATCGGCGGTCCGGCTCGGAATCGTCCTTCAGGGCCTCGATGGTCTTGAGATTGCGCTTCACTTGGAGTGCCACGACAGCCAATCAATCATCCGCCAATGGCTGGAGGTTACGCCGTCAGCAACGACCACCATCGATCGGTTCGAACCGATTAGGCTGACCGTCACTGGCACGGAGCTCGCGGCGGCGCACACGGTCTCCGGGGTCCAGCGCCAGGGCGGCTGGCGACCAGGTGAAGGACCGTACCGGTCGCTGCGGCTGGAACGCGCATCACTCGATGCCCCGGTGCGGCGGGAGTCTGGCCTCCGCTCGACCTGGGACGAAACGCCCTGGGTTGCCCTGACTGGCGAGGACGAGACGGCGGGCGGAATCGTGCTTGCCCTGGAGTACGGCGGCCGTTGGGAACTCGACGCCGCCCAGGCCGCCGGCGCCACCGTCGCGGCCTTCGCGCCGGTCGGGATCGTGCCGGAGGTTACGGCGGGCCAGGCCTGGCTCTCCCCTTCCGCCTGGATCGGCGCCTTCGCCGGCGATCTCGACTCCGCTGCCGCCGTGATGCACAAATACCTGCGTGACCTCGTGCTGCCGAAGACCGACGATGCCTTTCCGTGGGTCCAGTACAACACCTGGTTCTCGTGGTACTGCGAGCTCGACGCCGCCACCCTGCTCGCCGAAGCCGAGATCGCCGCTGATCTCGGGATCGAGGTGTTTTATGTCGATGCGGGCTGGTGGGTCGGCAACCCCGTCCGGCGCGACCGGTTTTCGTCCGGTCTCGGCAACTGGGTCGAGAACCGCGACAAGTTCCCCGATGGCCTGAAGGCCTTCGCCGATGGAATTCGCGCCAAGGGCATGCACTTCGGGCTCTGGGTCGAGCCGGAGCGGGTCGACTTGCGAACGGTCACGACCGGGTCTTGGCAGCCGGAATGGATCGCTCGCGAGTCAGAAGGCCGCTACATCCGTTGCGAGTGGCCCACCGACACTGACACCGCCTGGCTCTGCTTTGGGCACCCTGAGGCCCAGGACTGGGCGACCGAGTGGATCGGCGCGCTCGTCGCGGACCTCGGCATCCGCTGGCTGAAGTGGGACAGCAACTACTGGGGCGTCTGCACCAGCCCCGATCACGGGCACGGCGTGGGCGACGCCGAAGCCGCCCAGGTCGAAGGCGTGCAGATCGTGATGGCCCGGCTACGGCAGCGGTTCCCCGACCTGGTGATCGAGAACTGCGCGGGAGGCGCGACCCGGATGGACTTCGCGCTCGCTCGGCAGACGCCCGCCGCCTGGCTGAACGACGCCAGCGAGCCATCCCACCGCTCCCGCTTCCACAACGCCGGAGCCGCCTACCTCTTCCCGCCGGAAATGCTCAACGCCTGGATCACCGAATCGGAGTCCGAGCACGAAAGCGTCAACGGGCAGGACCAGACCGACGCCTTCTGGCGAACGGTGATCCGGAGCCGGATGATCGGCGCGATCGGATTCTCCTGCCGGTTACAGACCTGGAGCGACCGCACGAAGGCAATTGCCCGCGAGGAGATCGAGCGCTACAAAACCGAGCTGCGGCCGATCCTGAAATCCGGCTCGTTCCATCACCTCCTGCCGCAGCCGGAGATCCCATCAGCCGGATTGCCGACGCCGGACGTGTGGGAGGCGTACCAGGTCTCCGCTGCCGATGGCTCGCGGCACGTTGTCCTCGGCTTTCGCAACCTCTATCCCGGCGGCGCCCTGACGGTCCAGCCAGCCCGGATCAATGCTGACGCCACCTATGAGATTTCCGCTGATGACCAATCGCCGGTCCAGGTTTCGGGCGCTGACCTGATCGCCGACGGCCTGGCGCTCGATTGCCCGCTGCTGGCTTCAACCTGGGTGACGATTCGCCGGGTGAACGCGTCATGACGGTTCGGTTCAACGATGCCTGGACACTGCACGGGCTCCAGGCGCTGGTGCTGGAGAACTCGCAGCTGCGGGTGACCGTTCTGCCAAAGCTCGGTGGCAAGATCTGGTCAATCGTGTCGAAGCCGCACGACCGCGAGATGCTCTGGCATCACCCGCGGATGATCCCGCGCCGCGCCCATTACGGCGCGACGTATGACAACTGGTTCTGCGGCGGCTGGGACGAGGTCTTCCCCAACGACTTCCCGGTCGAGATCGGCGGCGAAACCTACCCCGATCACGGCGAAGTCTGGTCGCTGCCGGCGGCCTGGGCGGTGATCGAGGCAAGCGACGAGTCGGTGTCGATCGGGCTCGAACATCGGGGCATCGCCTTGCCGACGGCCTTCCGGAAGGTGCTGACGTTGCGCCGCGACGAACCGGTGCTGCGTCTGGGCTACGAGATCGCCAACGAAGGCGCCGCTCCGCTCGACGTGCACTGGAAATCGCACCCCGCCTTGCCCATTGCGTCCGGCACCCGGTTGCACCTGCCGGTCCTCCGCGTGATCGACGACGAGGACTTTGGCGAGCGCTTCACCGAGCGCGAATTCACCTGGCCAATGGCCACCCGAAGCGATGGCGGGAGCCTCGACCTTCGGCAGCTGCCCGAGCCCGATTCCGGTACGTCGCAGTTCTACTACGGGGTCGAGCTGGCGGCCGGGCGCGCGGCGATCTCGTATCCTGCGGCGGGAATCGGCTTCGGCTTGTCGTTCGATCCCGATCTGCTCGACTCGGTCTGGGTGTTCGGGACGTACGGCGGTTGGCGCGGCCTGAACACGGTGATCCTCGAACCCTGCACCGGCTACCCCGCCAATCTCGCCGACGCGATCGCCAACCGTTCGGTGCTGACGCTGGCCCCGCATTCCGCCGTGACGACGACACTGACAGCCTCCGTGCTGGACGGCGCGCCCGCGATCGCCGCCTTCACAGGCGCTCGCGGCTGATCAATGGCCAGTATGCGGCGTCGCATCGGGCGTTCTGTCCGGGCCGTCGCCGAGCCGCGGCGCCGGGAGCGACCAGGCCGGGTAGATCAGGATCTCACCGAGCTGGTCGGGATCGCCGGTGGGCGCCCCGGCCCCAACGGTTACGTCGACCTCGATCGAACTCTCGACGAAGAATGAAAGCCGGATCGTGAACGTCGATCCCGGCCGCAGGTCGTGGTTCAGGTTTTCGAGCATGATGTGCGCCCCGCCCGGTTCGAGCGTCAGCGTCTCGCCCGGCCCGATCCTGAATCCGCCTGGCTGTTCGGTCATCCGCATCACGTCGCCTCCACCGCCGGAGGCGTGAAACGACACGTCCTGCGCGGCGTCGGTTTGCGCGTCGACGAGGAGTCTGGGCGTGGTTCCGGTGTTGAGGATCGAGAGGTAGACGATGCCCGTGCCGGTGCTGGCGACGGGCGTTCCGTCCGGAGTGGCGGAACCAGAACCAGACTCGTGACCCTCGGCGTGATCGTCGTGGGCGAAGGCGGCGAACCCGCTCCCGCCCGCCAGGAACAGGATCATGGCGAACCCGATCAGGACGGTTGCAAAGGACGCGCGGCGGGTTGTTGGCAAGGCGGCGTCAGTCATCGAGCAGGTGCTCCACATCCTCGGCGATGTTGGCCGGTTCGGTTCCGTACGCCCACGTGAGGGCGAGGTTGCCCTCGGGGTCGATCCCGAAGAGCGAGGTCGAGTGGTCGACGAGGTAGCCGTCCGAACCCTCGGCAGGTTCCCGCGGCGCGGCCATCACGCCGTAGCTGCGCGTGGCGTCCAGCGTCGCCTCGGGCGACCCGGTCAGGCCGATGAAGCCGGGATCGTAGAACTCCAGGTACTCGGCCAGGTGCTCGGGGGTGTCCCGCGCGGGGTCGACTGAGACCATGACCACCTGCGTGCGGTCGGCGTTGTCGCCCAACAGGTCCCCGACCTGCATCATGTCGAGCATGGTCGTCGGGCAGAAATCGGGGCAGTACGTGTAGCCGAAGTAGAGGAGCACCACCTTGTCGCGCTGCGATTCGAGGCTGAACGGCTCGCCGCGCTGATCGGTGAGGGCCAGGTCGACAGCCGGGTCGCCCGGCAGCTCGCCGCCATTGAAGGCGTACGCCTCGTCTCGCACGAAGGCGAACCAGGCGGCTCCCAGCAGCGCGATCACGGCGACGGCGACGGCGCTCGCCGCGATCCAGAGCCGATTCGATTTCCAGGTTGATGTGGCGTTCAAGCGGGCAGCTTTCGCATGGTGGGCGTCGTCGATCGGTTAACGGTCATGATGGTACCAGCCGCCATCCTCCGGACGCCGCCGGATCGGGCACCAACACCGGAAACCAGTGCAGCACGACTGGCAGCGGTCCGACCGGGATTGGATCAGCTCCCGGTCGGGCGCGCCTCATCCGTTTTTCTCATCTGCGCCTTGACCGCGTGGGGCATGGCCGGCGTCTGGATGATGGCCTGGGCGGGCTGGAGTCGTTCGAGGGTTTCGACCAGGTTTTGCCCGGCCCGGGCGGTGAAGAACTGGCTGACCTTTTTCGAGTCCGGGTTGTTGATGCGAAAGCTGACCTTGGTTCCGGCGTTGCCGACCACGTCAGGGTGGAAATCGGCCAAGCCCTGGCTGGCGACGACGATCGCGACCCCGTACTTGCGACCCTCTTTCATCAACTTGGGAAGCGTTACATCGCGCGCCAGCTTGTGCGCCTCGTCAAGCACGATCACGAGCCGGATCCGCCCGGCGGGGGGCCAGGCCGTCATCGAGAGGTAGATCGAGCGCAGCAGGAACGCGGAGAGCGCCAGGGCCAGTTCGTCGCCGCCGAGTTTGTTGAGGCCGACGACAACTCCACGCTGAAGCAGCGCGTCGAAGGATGGAGCGCCGGCAGCCGGCGGCTTAAACAGGTCGAAGTCGAAAAGGGCCCGGGTTCGCGCCAGCACGTTCTTGACGCCCGTTTCCTTCGAGCGGCGCTCCAGTGCCTTGGCGATATCGGCGAACGACGGCGGCTGGGGCACGGTCGCCTCGTCCTCCACGTCGCTGAAGCCCCGCCGCCGGTACTGGTCCCGGATCGTGGTGAAGACCACGTCAGCCTGGATCGTCCCCAGGCCGAAGACGTGATCGATGACATCGGCGATTTCCTTGGCGTGGTTCTGGACTTCCATCCAGCTGCTGCGGGGATCGATCGCGAAAGGCGAGAACGGCAAGCCCTGCGACGCATCGAGCATGGCGGGTTGCGCGGCGGCTACGTAGGCGCTTTCGGCGTTCGCCAGGGTGCCGTGGAAGTCCAGCACCAGGGCGGGAGTGCCGGTTTTGGCAAGCTCAATCAGGATGTGCTCGGTGGTGACCGTTTTACCCTGGCCTGGGATGCCGAGGATGAAGAGATGGGGCGATCCTTGCGTTCGCGGTTGCCAGGTGACCGGTCCGCCCGATGCATCGCCCAGGATGACGTCCTGAGCGGGGAACTCGCTATCGCTGACGCTGACGTCTGGTTGTTCCACCGCGCGTGTCACTGCCGTCCCGGCTGATGGAGCGACGCCTGCTTTGACGACGACGGGTTTGGCTCCCTGGTTCTGCGATATCGGGTCCGGCTTTGAGTCAACTTCCGTGGCGGTCGGGTCGCCGGGAGCCGGTTGCTTGATGTCGGCTGTCGGCTGTTCGGCGCTGTCCGCTGACGTCTCGTCAGGGGCCGCGGGCAGGGCGCCATTGGCCGCGCGGGCGATCTCGGCGATGGTCAGGACCCGGATTTCGGTTCGATCATCGGTGACGATGGTCGGGCGGGCGGGCGCCGCGTCGAGCGCGATGACGAACCCTTGTCGCCGGAGCGTGACCTGCGCCTTGCCGCTTTCGAGCTGGTCGATCCGTTGCCGGATACCGCTTACGGTCGCCTGCGTTGCCAGGCCGTAGCGGTCCGCCCGCTCCAGGTAGAAGCGAAGCACATGCGCCAGCAGCGACCGCTGGAGAATGCCATCGACCCGTTCGTCATCGTTGAAGTAGCGATGCTCGATGACCTGGGCAGTCGCGTCCATTTGCGCGGTCATCTGATCGGCCAGGCTCTCGAGGTCGGCCAGGCTGGTGCGCGACTTAACCTCGACGAGGGTGATCGTGAGCCGGTTCTGGACGAACCGGAACAGGGCCAGGTCGCAGCGCTTCTGGTCGTCATTGGCGTCGCCGGGTCCGGGCCGGAAGAGATCGAGGTGGCTATCGACGGGCACGACGATCGTGTCCTTGAGGTGGCCCTTGGCGTTGAGCCAGGTGACCACGGCGCCGAGGGCGACAACCTCGCGCGCCCGGGCGTCGGTCTGGAGGGCGTCGAGCACGAGGCGTCCCGACACCATCTTCAGCGTTTGGACCAGGGCGCCGACGCTGTCGTTGAGCTGGTCGAAGCCGAAGCGGCCCATCGCCCGGGTGATGATGGCGTCCACTTCGTCGCGGGAGGAGGTGGTGACGAGCGAGCGGTGCCCCATGCCGTCCTGGAAATCCGGGGAGGCGTCGAGGATATAGGTGCGGTGGTCCGCCCCGAGCACGGTGTCCCGTGGGGTATCGAACAATTCGGCGCCGAAGAACCGGTCGACGGTAAGTACCCAGTCCGCGTATTGATGAACGTTCCGCAACAACGTGATGTCTTCATTTTTGAGGTAGACGCCGATGGCCGAGAACGCCCCGTTGGCCGAGCGGAGTTTGGATTCGAGCAGCCGCCCCGAGGCGGAACCGGCTGCCCGGTGGGCGTCGACCAGGCCGTCGGAGAGCCGCTTGTCGACCGGGTGCGGCGTGGCGCCGTGCGCGGCGTCGATCCAGTGCAGCCACCGGACGCCTTCGCCCGCACGCTGGTGGAGGGTCGAGAACCTGGCCACCAGTCCGTGCAGGCCGAGACCCGAACCGGAAGGCGGCAGGTGCTCCGTGTGATAGCCTCTCGGCGCCGATCGCGTAATGTCCTGCACCAGCGCCAGGTGATGCTCGCGGGAGAAGACGCTGTCCGTGTTTGGGCTGGCCAGCGCCGCCTCGGCCGACTCGATCAGCGCGAACGCCGGGCGAAGGTGGTCGCTGCGGCGGACGGTGGTTCGCGTCTCGGTCGCCAGGCGTCGCCGATCCAGGCCTCGCAGCGATCCGCCGTCGTTGCCCCGGGTGTAGGCGGAGACGACCAGGCCCGGCAGCTCGACCGGATCGTGCTCGTCCCGCTCATCCGGCCGGATCCGCGCCAGGGCGAGGTCGTTCTCCCAATGATACAGCAGCTGGTCAGCGAACCGGCCGTCGTCCGGGTTGACGAGCGCCAGCTTGAACGGGTCGGCGTAGGGATGCGCGTCGCGGAAGCGTTGGGTCGTCTTCGCCGCCCGCCGCGGCTGGTGGTCGTCGGCCACGGGGTCCAGGCCGCCGATCCCGAGCACGGCGCCGAGCCGGGCGAACTGGCGCCCCGGATTCTGGGTGGCTGCCGGGAAAGCGACGCCGTGACCGGCATCGAGGTTGCGGTAGAACACGAACGGCTGCGCCGATTCGAGGTGATGCAGCAGCGGCGGCACGTTGGTCGGCACGATCCGGGCGAGCGCCTCCAGTTCGATCGCCCGCCGCCGTTTCGCTCCTTCGACATCTTCGAGCTTGCCTGTCCAGTAACCCAGCAGGGTCGCGTGGTTTGCGAACCACAGCGCTCGGAGCGGGTGGGTGGGCAGGACGATCCGGGCTTCGAGTTCGAGCCGGTCCGCCGCACCGAAACGGATGTCGAGCGTGTCGACGCTGCGGGCCACGATCAGGTCGGCGCCGGTGGCGGCGTCGAGCCACTTCACCCAGGTCCGCGCGTGGGCGAGCGCCGCCTCGATCAGGTCCGGATTCCAGTCCGCCACCTCGATCCGATGCCGGACCTCCTGCTCCCGAATCCGCATGAAAAAGGTCTTCCGCGCCTTAAGGAACCGTTCCTCCTCCGGCGTTCCCGACGTCGGTGACGAGGTGCCCACGATCTGGTCGATGGTCGCGGTCGTCAGGTCATCACCGTTCAGGCGCCAGAGACCCAGGGCGCCGGGGGTATCGAGGGTTTTCTGCTGGAGCTGGTCGAGCAGCGTGTTGAACGGGATGCGGATCGTTTCCCGGGCGGTGGCGCGCATGGAAAAGGTTGTCGTGGGGCCGGAAGGAGTCCAGGCCGGGCTTTCGATCTCATCGTGCTGCGCGCCATGAAGGGCTACGGCCCGCAGCATGCCTTCGGCCAGGGTGTTCGCCGAACGGGCACGTTCGCGTACGCCGTTAGGGACGGTTTGATCCTGAGCCGTGCGCAGGTAGAACTCGTCGCTCAGCGCCTCCAGCGGTTCCTGACGGGCGTTGACCAGCGTTTCGCCGGCCTCGGAGAGCGCGCTGAGCCGGACCTTGAAGGCGGATTGCGGCAGTTCGTCGTCATTCGTCAGGCCGAGATCGAGGGACAGCGAGCCCGTGCGCGACGTGCCGCGCTTTATCTCCATCGACGGCAGGTCGATCGCAAAGTCGTCGCCATCGGCCTCCTCGTCCGCCGGAACCAGTTCCAGCAGCCACTTCGACACCGTCGTGTTCTTCGGGGTCGTCTCCCAATTCACCTTCAGTTTGACCTTGTCGCCGACCTGGGCGAAGAGCGCCCCGCCCGGCGCGTCCGTGGTGAGGGCCTTGATTTTCGGGTCGCTCGACCCTGCTGGCGTGCGGAACGGCACGATTTGGACGTCGTCACAATCGGCCGGTGGACGGTCGAGCGGAACCCAGTGATCGAACGTGCCGCCGTTGGCCAGCAGGGCATGGCACCACGCCTTGGGGTTGTGGTGATTTAGCCCAACCAGCGCCTGAGCCACCGCTCGCCCGGCCGATTGCGTGAGCGAGAGTTTGGCGATCTTTTCGTCGGTCGAGGCCATGAGCCGGGCGGGGCGGGAAATTTCCCCAACGGCCTGGCGATTACGCCGCAGGTCGTCGTCGAAATCGGCCCGGGCGTCGGGGATCAGGCCGAGCCTCCACAATTCCAGGCCAATCCGGTCGGCGTCGCCCGCCTGGTCCCGCTCCTGGGCGGCGATCACGAAGTGGAGCTTGTCGATGGCGGCGGGCCGAGCCGCGGCCCCGACCGTATCGAAAACTCGTTTGACTGCTGATGCGATTTCGCGGACCCGGCCAGTGGCGTAGTCCTTGATGAAGTCCGCGTAGGCGGTGTCGACCAGCTCCGGGCCGTTGATTTCAGCGAACGAGTTGCCGAGCGAGCTGGCGGTGGCGTCGTGCGCGCTGGCCGGCACGAAGAGGCAGAACACGCCGTCCTTGCGGTTGCGGATTTCGATGGCGCGGTCGGCGGTGATGCCGACGTCGTCGGGTGCGTTCCCTGTCCGTTCGAGCAGCCGCAGGATGGCGCCCGGAACCAGCGACTGACTCAGCATCTGGTCGAGCGCTTGCCGCGCCAGGTCGCCGGGCAGGTGGTTGACGCGGACGCAGTGCCCGGCCTCGGCCCCCACGAGCCGCCCGGCGATGATGCCGGCCAGCAGGTTGGGGAGGGTCGGCGCCGGGGCAAGTGATGCCGGGTGGGAA
>JBGTNF010000012.1:0-2773 GCA_041743205.1 Thermomicrobiales bacterium
AGGCCCCGCCTGAACCCGGGACCGCGCTCACGCCGCGCGAGCGGGAAGTGCTACGGATGGTGGCGTCCGGCCAGTCGAACCAGGAGATCGCCGACGCCCTCTTCGTGAGCGTGGGCACCGTCAAGGTCCACGTCACCCACATCCTCGCCAAGCTGGGGGTGAAATCGCGCGCCGCCGCCGCGGACCACGCCCACCGCCACGGCCTCGCCTGACCCCCATCGCCCCATGCCCGCCTATGCCTTTGGTCGTAGGCGGGCGTTTGCCATGTCCATCGCGAAATACGACGTTCGGCAGGCGCGCCGATCCAGCGCCCGGCCCATAGTGATGAACATGGGGCTCTTCCAGGTACGGCGTCCCGTCCGGAGGTGTCGCGATCGCGGCGCCACGTGTGCAGTGGAGGGCAGGAAGATGGATCGGGAACGGTTCGACAAAGCACATTTCAGGGGCAACTACTGCATCGCGGTGTGCTGAGCCAACGCAGCAGCTGACGCGCTACCCGCTGCCGTCAAGCTGCCCTCGGAACTCAGCGATCCTTCCAATCCAGCGCGGACTACCGATACCGGGCGACCCGCTGGAATGGAACATTTCTGTATTGTTAAGCGAGAACCTGACACGGCGTCCGTGGTGGCGCCGTGTCGGCATTCGCACCGTCAGCCTGGTGCAGGGCGCCCACCGCGCTGGGCGCCAGTCACTGGAAAGGGAAGCCATGCCGATGACACTTGGTGAAGGAGAGACACCGGCTGGTCCGTGGCGCGCCGTGTCGATCGACGTGCTCCTGGATCTGGTCCTCGATCACGGCCCTGCTCCTGCCGGTCGCCCCTCGATCGTGGCCGTGGATGGTCGTGCGGGCAGCGGCAAGTCCACCCTGGCCGATTGGCTCTGCCAGGGCATCCGCAACGCCGCGGTGGTGCATACGGACGACTTCATCGGCCACTCTTTCTTCGGCTGGAACGATCTCCTGGTCGAGGGGATACTCCGGCCGCTCCGGGACGGGTGCGCGGTGCACTACCGTCCGCCCGGTGGGGATGTCTACGGCCGGAGGCGGCTCATCGCCGTTGCGGCCGGGCTGGACCTGGTCGTGGTCGAAGGAGTCGGCGCCAGCCGGACCGCGCTCGCGCCCTGGATTGACCGCTCCGTCTGGCTCCAGGCCGATGTCGGGGAGGCCGTGCGACGGGGAATTGCCCGTGACGGTGGGCCCGAGGTGGCAGGCGCCCTGTGGGGAGCGTGGATGGAAGAGGAGGTGGCGTTCCTGACGCACGACCGCCCCTGGGAGCGCGCGTCGCTGATTGTCGCGGGCACCCCTGACCAGCCGTATGATCGGGACATTGAGGTTCTGGTCGCCCCGGCCTTGCACGTGAGGTCCCGTTCGAAGTAGCTGCGGAGTTATGTTCGGGAATCCTCGACCCCACCGGCGGCGTCGCCGGCTCAGGACCACGCGATGTCGATAGCTGGGTAGCCAGCGGGCCAAAGAGCCGGGTGGCTCCAGGTGGCGACCCGGCGGTGTCGGCACGACTCGACTCGAACAGCGAGGGGTCAGGGAGGCCGCCTCTGCGTTCCCGGAAGGCGTGGTCCGGGTCGAGCTCCGACCATCTGCCGAACGTCGGCGAGCTCCATGACGTTGTTGGTCGGAGGCGGTCGCGGGTCGCCTCCACTTCGAAAATCGAGGGGTTGGCGCCTTGCCGGTCGTACCGTTCCAACCAGGAGATGGCACGACGGCCCGGCGAAGATGCCGGGCCGTCGCTTGTGGGATGGGGATGGGGCAACGTTAGTCGAGTTCGTCTGGCTCGATCAGGATGACCTTCACGTCAGTCTGGTCGTCCCCTTCGGCTCCGAGCCAGACCGTGCCGAAGTAGCCGGAGCCGTTGAGCTCACCCAGCCCGAAGTTCACTTCCATCCGCCCATCGTTTTCAGCGACGACCAATCCCCCGATATCGCCGCAGGCGATGTACTCGCCGATGTCGTCGGCGCTCAGATGGACATTGATGGCGTCGGCGCCCGCGATGATCCCCTCGAGCGACAGGTCGACGGTGGTGATGCTGATCTTCACCTGGTGGACGGTGTCCGGGCCGACCTGCTCCGTGCCGGCGGCCACCGGGTTCGCGACATCCGACAGCGGCGCGACGACATCACCCAGCTCGGCGCACGTGCCGGCGTGGATGTGGGCGGGGTGCATTCCGTCTCCGGCTCCAGGTGACGCCACGGGCGTCTGGGCCAGGCCAGCCGAAACCGATAGGGTGAGCACGGCAAACGCGAGGACGAGGCTAATGCGGGGTGAACGCCGTGCAAGCGACATGTTCAAGACTCCCTGTGTCGGCAACTTCGTGACCTTGACCCCATCGGCGCCCCCGCCTGCACCACCTCCCTGGTTGGTTTCACTCCCGTGTGCGCCCTGATCGATTGTCTCAAAGCGTCGCAACTGTACCGCCAACGCCAGGTTGGCGCCACGAGCGCCTCGCGCCCATCTATGCCTTTGGTCGTAGGCGAGCGCCTGCCGCTGCACCGCGAAATATGACCTTCGACAGACGCGCCCACGACCCTCCCCGGTCCATAGTGGCGAACACGATCCGATACGGTCAGGCCAGCCAGGCGGTCCGCCCAGCCGTATGGGATCGCAGGTGAATTCGCGGTACGCTCAAGGAGCAACACGGTGGATCAGAACGCATTTGGTCGGATGACGCGTATGCTGGATTCGGGGCACTCCCGGCGGGGCATGCTCAAGGGCCTGACCGGGGCCGCGCTGGGCCTTGGCCTCCTCGGCCGCGCCGCCGCAGAT
>JBGTNF010000013.1:0-5895 GCA_041743205.1 Thermomicrobiales bacterium
CGCCTCGCCCACGAGCAGGCGCTCCCCGACGCAAATGCCGGGGATGCCGCCGCCGAGGAACTTGGGCTCACCCCGCGCGAGCGGGAGGTGCTCGTGCATCTTGCCCAGGGCCTGAGCGACAAGGAAATCGCGGACGCGCTCTTCATCAGCCCGAGGACGGCGATGACCCACGTTGGCAACATCCTCGCCAAGCTGGGCGTCAACAAGCGGACCCTGGCGGCCAGCGTCGCCGTCCGCAAGGGGCTCGTCGCCCCCGCCACGCCCACCGCCGCCCGGGACTGAATGTTGGCGCCATTCCCCCAACCGCCATTGCGCGAGTGCGACATCGACGGGCGTTGATTCTTGATTCTCTCGGCGCGCATCGTCCCCAACCGTGATCCGAGGAGTGCATGTCCAAGGCATCTCGACGCCTCACACACCGTCATCCCGAGACACGTGTCGAGACCTCCCGAAGCCTACACAACCGTCATCCCGAGCTTGCGAGGGATCCCCCGGCGCAGCCGGTATGGGGCGCTGCCGACCGGACTCGCTTCAAATCTCCCAGTCCCGGCTCAAGTCCCACCACGTCCGATTCTCGGCCTCGATCAACGCCAGTTTCTTGGCGCGGGACCATCCCTTGACCTGTTTCTCTCGCGCAATCGCGTCGTCGATTCGTGGATACATCTCGAAATGCACCAAACGCCTCGTGCCGTACTTCGCGCTGAATCCCGGGTAGGACTTGTTGCGATGCTGCCACATGCGCCGCTCAAGATCGTTGGTGACGCCCACGTATATCGTCCTCGATGGACTGGCGACGATGTACACGAAGAAGTCTCCGACGCGCGCCACGAGATGCTCCTCATCGGTATACCGGCTTCGCCGGGGGATCCCTCGCAAGCTCGGGATGACGATTGGTGAGAACCGAGTAGGAAGTGTCATCAGTCCTCGCCCGTCGGTGTCGCACGCGAGTTGGAACGGTTGTATGGACGTTGGTTGTCCGCAACCATCATCCGTCAATCCTCACCGCCTCTGGTGGCGGGGGTCCATCGCGTCGCGGAGGCCGTCGCCGAGCAGGTTGAAGGAGAGCACGGTCAGAAAGATCGCGAGGCCGGGGAAGAGCGTCAGCCACCAGGCGCCGAAGAGCAGCTCGCGCTGGCCATCCTGCAGCATGTTGCCCCACGACGGCGTCGGGATTTGCACGCCGAGACCGAGGTAGCTCAGGCTCGCCTCCAGGATGATCGCGTACGAAAGCCAGATCGTGGATTGCACGATGATGATCGCCAGCGTGTTCGGGAAGAGGTGCTGGAGCATGATCCGGGCCGGGTTGGCGCCCATCGCCCGCGCCGCCGTCACGAACTCCTGGCCCTTGAGCGCCAGGAACTGGCCGCGCACCAGCCGCGCCGTGCCCGGCCACGACGACACGCCGATCACCACGATCGTGGTTTGCAGGCTGGGCCGGAACAGCGAGGCCGACGTGATCAGCAGCAGGATCAGCGGGATCGCGAGCAGGATATCGGTGAAGCGCATCACCAGCTGGTCGACCCAGCCGCCGAAGAACCCGGCCAGGGCGCCGAGCGTGATCCCGATCAGCATCACGATCACCACCGCCATGAACCCGGCGGCGAGCGAGATCTGGCCGCCCTTGACCAGTCGGGAGAAGACGTCGCGGCCGGAGCGGTCGGTGCCCATCCAGTGCTCGGCCGAGGGCGGGGTGTTGCGCATCCCGCCGGTGAGCTGGTCGTACGGGTACGTCGAAATCCACGGTTGGAGGATCGCCGCCGCGTAGAAGACCACCAACACGACCACGCCGCCGACGGCGAGGCGATTTTGGCGCAGACGTTGCCAGACGCTCGACCGCTGGCGCGTCTCGGCCTGGGCCAGCGGTTCACGGGGCGCGGTCGACGCGGCGGGGAGCGGCAGGGTCGCTTCCTGGTCAGGCATTGGCCGACCCCGCCACGGAAACGCGCGGATCGAGCAGCACGTAGACGAGGTCGACGAGCACGCTGACGATCAGGATGACCGCGCCGGTGACCATCGTGATCCCCAGGATCACCGGGTAGTCCCGGCGGCTGATCGCGTCCCAGGCCAGCAGGCCCAAGCCCGGCCAGGCGAAAATCTGCTCGATGATCACCGCCCCGCCGATGATCTGCGGCAGTTGGAGGCCGATCACCGTCACCATTGGCAGGAGCGCGTTGCGCAGCGCGTGGCTGTAGAGCACCTGCCGGTTCGCGAGCCCCTTGGCCCGTGCAGTGGTGACATAATCCTGATTGATCACTTCGAGCATCGACGAGCGCATGAACCGCGCGAAGTAGGCGATGTTCGGCAGCGCCAGCACTGTTATCGGCAGCACGAAAAACTTCCAGCGTTCGGCCCAGTCGGCGTCGGCCTGGCCGGTGCTGATGATCGGGAACCAGCCCCACTGCACCCCCAGCCAGACCTGCAGCAGCAACGCCAGCCAGAAGCCCGGCAGCGCCAGCCCGATGAACGAACCGACCGTGACCGAGTTGTCCCACAGCGAGTACTGGCGCGTGGCGGAGACGATCCCGACCGGGACAGCGATCAGGATTCCGAGCAGCAGGGCCGCGCCCTGAAGCTGGACGGTCGCCACCACCCGCTCGCCAATCAGGCTGAGTACCGGCTTGTTGTTGAAGGAGTAGGCGGTGCCGAGGTCGCCGGTGGCGAGGTTGCGGAGCCAGATGCCGTACTGCACGATGACCGGTTCGTCGAGCCCGAGGTTCTTGCGGGTTTGCTCGACGTACCCTGGATTGTTGGCGGCCTGCGGCGACATCATCGCCGTGGCTGGGTCGCCCGGGGCCAGCCGCAGCAGCAGGAACATGACGAGGCTGAGCCCGACCAGCAGCGGAACCACCATCAGCACCCGCCGGATCATGTACGCTCGCGTCTCGCTCGACATCGATGTTGCCCCTTGAATCCCGATTGACCCGTCGATGGATATCGCGCAGGCGTCGTAATGATTCCGTAGGGGCGGACCTGATTCGACCGCGAACCTCATCCGGCCAACCATGGCCTTGTCGAATCTGTCGTCCGCCCGGTGTGACGCCACCGGCAAGATTCGCTTCGCCACCATCCGGGCGGACACAGCATCGACAAGAACCGGGCGGCGACATTGCCGTTCGCGGTCGATGCAGGTCCGCCCCTACGACATGCCTCACGCGGCGTGTGGCCCCACCCGTCAAATTTACGGCTGGGCGGCGCCCGTCCAGTCCTGCAGGTAATAGAAGAGGCCGAACGAGCCGCTGGACTGGTAGCCCGCGAACTTGGCCATGTTCACCGTGTGCAGGAACGGGCGGTACCAGGCGAAGTGCATGGGCACCTCGTCCATGATGATCCGCTGGATGTCGGCGTAGATCGGGAT
Source organism: Thermomicrobiales bacterium (assembly GCA_041743205.1). Taxonomy (GTDB): domain Bacteria; phylum Chloroflexota; class Chloroflexia; order Thermomicrobiales; family UBA6265; genus JACCYX01. The sequence continues at coordinate 3,356 of JBGTNF010000013.1, forward strand.
CGCCGCCTCCTGCTCCAGCGTGGCCCGCGCCTCATCCAGCAGGGTGTCCAATTCCGGATTGCTCAACCCGGAGTGGTTGCCGGAGGAGGTGGAATGGAACTGGTCCCAGAGCTGGCTCGGTTCGGCGGTGACGCCGGCGAAGTCGACGCCGCTGACCTGGAAATCCTGGTTCTGGGTGACCGCTTCGACGTGCGTCGCGTAGTCGACCAGTTCCGGGATGACTTCGATGCCAATTTCCTGAAGCGCCTGCTGGGTATAGGTCAGCCAGTCCTCGCGGAAGATATTACCGGAGTTGACGGCAAAGGTGAACTGCGTGCCAGCGGCGCCCGCCCCGTCGATCAATGCCTTGGCGGCCGCCACGTCGTAGGGAATCGGTTCCAGCGCGGCGTCGAAGGCCCAGTTGTCGGGGGCGATCGGGCCCAGCGCCGGGCCGCTCAGCCCGAGCAGGAAGTCATCCGAAAACTGCTGGGTGTTCGTCGCCATCGCGATCGCCTTGCGCACGTCCTTGTTGCCCAGCACGGCGTCGCGGCAGTTGAAAATCCAGCCGTTCCCGGAGTTGAACGACGGCGCGATGATGTCGAGATCGGCGTTCTGCGCCAGCAGGTCCTGACCTGCCGGGTTGGGATAGTTGGAACCGTCGATCTCGTTGGTCTGCAACGCCAACACCAGCGTCTGCGCATCGGCGATCACGCGGTGCGTGACCCGGGTGATCGCCGGCTTGCCGGTTTCCCAGAAATTGGGGTTGGCGACGGCCACGAAATCGGCCCCGGTCGTCCACGATTCGAACATGTACGGCCCGGCCCCGACCGGCGCCTGGAAGAACTCCGAGGTGGCCAGGTCCTGCCCGTCGAGCAACGCCATCGGGACCGGCCACACGTAGCGGAGGTTGAAGAGGAACGGCGCGTCTGGCTGGGCCAGGGTGATCTGGAGCGTGCCCGGATCGACAACCGTGATCCCGGAGACATCGTCGGCGCTGCCGTCGGCGAAGGCGGCGGCGCCATCGATCACAAGGAATTTGGACTGGTTCGGCGACCCGGTCGCCGGGTCGATGAACCCCTTGATCGTGAACGCAATGTCCTCGGCCGTCAGCGGCGACCCATCGGAGAACATGACGTCCGGCTGAAGGGTGAAGGTGAAGGTCAGGTCGCTGATTTCCCAGGAAGCCGCGATGCCCGGCTCTGGAACGTAGGTGGTGGGGTTGATCCGCACGAACTCGTCGTAGAGGATCTTGCAGCGCCACTCGTCCTCGGAGTCGCCGGCCCGAAACGGGTTGATCGTCGACGCTTCGCCGAGGGTGCCGATGATGATCGCCAGCTCCTCGTCCTGCGCGCCCTGGAGGTACGACCGCGACCGTTGGGTCGTGCCGGCCAGGGAGACGTACTGGGAGCCGAGCCCCGCCACGGCGCCGATCCCGGCGGCTCGCAGCATCTTCCGGCGGTCGACGAGCGTTTTCAGCGTGTCCCGGCTCAGGACCAGCTTCCGGTCACCTGGTGTTGGCATGCGTTGCGACATGGTTCCTCCCGCATGGCGCGAATGCGCCCGTCGTGATCGTCTCGAACCCGATCCTCGCCGCTTCCCGGTCCCGCGAATTCGGTCTGGTCCGGCTGGCCGCAAAGTGCGGCGACCCGGATCCCAATCGTTGGTGAAGCGTGCTTGCCCGTCATTCTAGAGCGGCGGCCCCAATCGCGCCACGGGCAGCGCGCCGCCGGCTGCGCTTCAGGGGTTTGCATCTTTGACCCCGTCTCAAGTGTTTGGTACGGCTGCGTATCCAGCGGGGCCAGCTTGCTCCGCCCGTGCTCGGCGAACGCCGGTATTCGTTTCATCCGGTGCTTTGCGCGGCCGGCCGTAATCCGACTCTGGTTAGACCGTGGGCAAACGTCGTCGAGCGTTGGGGTCAACCTGGCTCTGCTGGATACATGTTGACCCGAACTCGCCGCCCGCGAAACTCCGGGCGGTACCTGCATCGACAAGACCGAGGTGGCGAAGTTTCCGTTCGCGGTCGATGCAGGTACCGCCCCTACGAAAAACGGGTGACGCACAGTGCCAGCAGTTCTCGGGGCGGACGTGATTCGACCGCGTATCGGAATGGACAAACCGTGCTTTTGTCGAATCTGTTGTCCGCCCGGATCTGGCCGGGATAGGGACTTCGATCCTCAACGAGGATTCCGGAACGATTGGCGACAGCCGCCTCAGCCCTCGGTTGGGCGCGGCTCGATGTCGAGCACCTCGCGCCGCACCTCACCCTCGACCACCTTCCGCTCCACGCGAACGTCGGTCCGCACGCGGACGAGTTTGGAGAGCATCAGCTTCCGCTCGGTCACCAGCACCTCTTCGTAGACCGGGATGACGAGCATGTCGTCCTCGTACCAGGGCTCGCGCCTCTCGTCGACGAATTCCTCGACCACCAGCTGTTCGAGGGAAACCTCGTCGCGTTCGAGATCGACCTCGTTGCGCAGCGTTTGCGATTCGATGGATTTGTGGATCAGCACCGAGCCGATCTGGGAGCGGACGACCTGGGGTTCGAGCGTCTCCTCGGCGAG
>JBGTNF010000014.1:0-5437 GCA_041743205.1 Thermomicrobiales bacterium
CAACATCGCGTCGAGCGTGATCGTACTGATCACGATCCAGTTTCGCTCGCTGATCCTGTTCGAGGCCGCCCTGAGCTTCCTCGGCCTCGGCGTGCCGCCCCCTCAACCCTCCTGGGGCTCGATGATCAACGGCGGCCGCGACTACCTGCTGTCCGCCTGGTGGATCAGCGTGCTCCCCGGCGTCGCCTTGATGCTGACCGTGCTGACCGTGAGTCTGATCGGCGACTGGCTCCGCGACGTTCTCGACCCCACCCTGCGCACCCTCCGCTAGCCTGGCCGCGACGTTGGTGACCCGAGGCGATGGTGATGATCTCGGAGGGGAGGCCCATGATCAACGCTGTACCAGATGACGAAGCGAACGCCGGCGGGCAATACGAGTTTCGGTTAGACGCTGGCGCGACAACTGGCTGTGGCAGTCCCGAGCTTGTGAGGGCAGCGGAGCAGATCATCTCAACCAGCGTCCAGGTCGAGATGTGCTCGACCCCATCCAGAGATGCTCGACTGTCTACCCGAAGTTCGTCGTACCTTGATGTGGTTCCCGCCTCGCCGGCAATGTGAACGCTACGTTGGATTGCCGAATCCAACCAAGTTGACTCCCGATTTGGCGATGAGAATCCCATCAGTGGAGCCAATGACCTGGGCTCCTTCAAACGGGGCCGCAATCGATTGCAACAACGCGCCGTCTGTCGCACTCAGCGCAAAGATCGTTGGTGTTGGCGGCGCTGCGCCTACATAGATCACGTCATCAATCAACGCAATGTCCGGATTCAATTGTTGAAGCGGCGGTGACGTCCACGCCATCTGTCCAGTCGCGGCATTATGTCCCCACACTCCATCATCGAAAACGAGATAAAACAACTCCCCACTCACTGCTGGGTATGCCGGAACTGCACCCAGCGACGTCCGCGACCTCCACCGCTCTGTCCCATCAAGCGTCATTGAGAACAAATGGCTTCTCCCAAGATAGGCATTGTCCACGCGGCTGTAAATCATTTCATTCTGCAGGGCAAATTGATAGGATTCGCCCATATCCAGGAACTGATAGCGATACGCCTCGGCGCCATCCGTAGCGTTCAGGACATGGATGTCCGTCGATTTCTCTTCAAGTTCGGACTCGGGAACAGGCGTCACCGAGGACACCACAACATACTCGCCATCAACCGACACGGTTCCGCTCACAACGGTCGTCGCGCCATCACCGAGCGGCGATTTCCAGAGCCATTCGGCGGTGTCTCCCACCTTGACCGCATTGACGGACGCGCTGTCGCTGACATAGGCCACGCCATCGACGATCGCCAGGCGGCAATCTGCCGTCTGCCCTTGCAGATCGAATACCCAGCGCTCTTCACCGGATTTGGCGTCCAACCCGACCAATAGGCCGGTATATGTCGGCATCACCAACAGCCCATCAGATATAGCTGGCTTCCCCCGGAAAAACGTCGGCGGCTCCGTGACTGGCGGATCGTGCCGCCACAACTCGGTTCCGGTCCGCGCATCAACCGCGACGAGCGGCGTGATGTCGCCAGAGACGCCATCTGGTATTGGGAGGTAATAGGCCATGCCCTGACACACGCCGCACGGCTCGATGAGCACGCCCGTTTGGATTCCGTCAATTCTCCAGAGTTCAACGATGTCCTGCTCGCGATCCGGCCCCGAACCGGGAAACGCTCCAGTGCGTGCGGCATTGCCGGCATACATCCAGGTTTCCGGAACCGATTGAGCGGCGGCACGTTGGATACGCCTACCCACTGTCAGCGGCAGTGCCGCCGCCAACGTGAGGCCCAGCACTGCGCGTCGCGTCATCGTCCCGGTTTGCGTCGCAGACTTTGCCGTCATGGCCTGATTCCATCCTCATTTTCGTCATTGCTCACCATCGTCTGATGGATGCTGGAGATACTCAGGTATTCGGGGCCAGCGTCAGCACCGACAACGGCACCCACCCGCTCTCATTGGTGGCGTCGACCATGATTGGACACCATTCCCCATCGTCCGTCTCAGTCGGGGCCGAGGTCACCGTCACCAGCGTGCCGGCATCGAGCGTTGCTTTGAGAGCTGATGACTCACTGGGCGCCCCACGCAACTCGGTCGTCTCGACAATCTCGGCTTGGGTTCCAGCAGTGAACATGGGATAGGCTGTAAACTGCCCAAATTCATAGAGATCGATCGCCGAGAACCTGATCGCCCCATCCTGTCCCGACAGGACGTCGGCCGGAAGCCACCCACTTTCGTCAGTGTCACTCACCGTGACCGGCAGCCATTCCACACCGTTCGACGACTCGCTCTCGCCAGTAACATCGACAAGTGTGCCGGCGACCACCTGCGCCCGCTCGATAGCGGTGTCACTGGGCGCCCCCCGCAACGTCGCATCCGCAGCGACGGCGGCTCGTCCCCCGGCCTGCAACACCGCAGGCACCGTACCGATCGCCAGGATTTCATCGGTGTCGTAATCCCGTGCGAGCATGACGCCGTCAGCAACGAACAATGGAATGGTCAACGAGTCCCAGGCGCCAAACACGTCGCCAGTGACTGAGTCAACGATGACCAGAAGTCGCTTATCCTGATTGGCATCACGGACAAGCGCATATGCCTTTCCCGCGCACAACACGGGCTCCCCACTAATGGAGCTTGCCCACCGTGACGCATCTACTTCGATTTCCCAATGTGGGTTTCCATTCTCAGCGAAACGGGAAATGATCCAGTGGCTGCCATAATCGCCATCTGACGCGATCAGCGTGGTGATCGTATCGCTCAAGACCCAGTTGTAGTCGGAGCTGTAGTAGTCGCCGCTGACGTTCCAGGACACCTGACCATCCTGGTCGACCTTGACCAGGTTTTTGAGAGGAGTCTCATCGTCCTGCATTCCCAGAAACAGACCGCCATCCAAGATTCCGTAAAAACTGCCTCGTTCTCCGAAGTCGGCCAGTGACGCCCTCCAATACTCCGATCCATCTTCGACGTTCAGAGCACGAATGCTGAACACACCATCGTCTGCGTCGTAAACCTCTATATAGACATAGCCGCTATCCACTCCCAGCACCCAACCCCCAACATCGGCCTTCCAACGCAGGGCGGGTTGTTCGCCGAGGTCGATGGCAACAACGCCATCACTTCCAGGGCAATAGGCGACATGATTAACAACGGTAGGAGAATAGATGGTTTCCGATCCCGAATCGAAATCCCATCGCAGGACACCCGTCATCGAATCCAGAGCCCACAGATGACCGTTGCCCACCGTCACCAATACCAGGGCGCCGTCAATGGCAATCACGTCATCGAACGAACGTTCCTCGACGCTTGCTTGCGGCGATGCCACAGGAGACCCCTCCGGGGACGCCGCTGGAGTCGCCGGTAATGTGAGCGTTGCGGGACTCTGTTCCCACAAAAACTCACCATCGTTCAATCGTCTTGCCCGGAGACCATCGCCGCTCCAGAAATAGACCACACCATCCAAATATCCAGCGATCGCGCGCGGACCAGAATAAAATCCCCCGTCACGAAACTCCTCCTCGGGCATTCTCCACAACTCGCCGAGTGCGCTATCGAGGTCCAGTCCTGGGCCCGGCAACTCGCCGGTATGACCGGCATTCCCACCCCAATTCCACGTGCCAGTGGTTTCATCCTGGCCCGCGACAAACTGTGGCTTTCCCACGATCTGGCCAGCCGTTGCCGCCGCCAACGCCATTTGCAACGTCGTTCGGCGTGACATCGTCAACGCGTTCAGGGAGGCCTTCGTCATCATGCCGCTGCACTCTTTCGTTGTTTTGTGGCGCTCCCTTGGGAGCAATATGGTGGATTTGTGCAGTATGACGCATTTCGCTCCCTGGTGCATATCCTGCGCACGTAGCAGCGGAGACATGTCGACAGCCTCGTGCCAGATTAGCCGTCGGAGAAGGACTCGCACTGGTTATTGCGTGATTTCGTACACACCAGGCAGCGCAAGCGAGGCTCGGATTCATGCCGTTCATCTCGCAGTCCTTGCGCCCACACCGTGACGGCAGCGACGATCCCGCTCGCATCCCCTCATCACAGGCCGGTCAGCTCGATCGAAACGGGGCAGTGGTCGGAGCCGAGGACGTCAGGATGGATCGCGGCCCCGGCAAGGTTCGGCGTTAGCGCCCGGCTGACCAGGAAGTAATCGATCCGCCAGCCGACATTCCGCTCCCGCGCCTTCGACATCAGGTTCCACCAGGTGTAGGCGCCCGTCGTCTCCGGATGGAGATGCCGGAACGTGTCGACGAACCCGTGGTCCAGGAAGTCCTGGAAACGCTCCCGCTCCTCGTCCGTGAAGCCGTGCGTGCGGCGGTTCTCCTTCGGACGGGCGAGGTCGATCTCCTGGTGCGCGACATTGAGATCGCCGCAGAAAACCACCGGCTTCGGCGATCCGCTGCCGCACTGCCCGGCTTCGAGCTGGGCGACGAACGCCAGGAACGCCGGATCCCAGGCCCCGTGGCGCAGGGCGAGCCGGGAGAGATCGCCCTTGCTGTTGGGCGTGTAGACGGACACGAGCCAGAACCGGTCGAACTCGGCGGCGAGCACGCGCCCCTCCCGGTTGGGGTTGCCGAACCGATCGTCCGCGAGGGAGAACTGGTTGGCCAGGGCATCGGGAAGCCCGTTGAGGACGGTCATCGGCTCCTCGCGCGTGAAGATGGCCGTGCCGCTGTAACCGGCCTTGTCCGCCGAGTGCCAGTATTCGCAATAGCCGGGCAGGTCCGGCTTGACCTGATCCTGCTTCGCCTTGGTCTCCTGGAGGCAGAGTATATCCGGCTGGTGCGCATCCATGAACTCCCGGAAAGCTCCCTTCCGGATCACGGCCCGAATGCCGTTGACGTTCCATGAGTACAGTTTCACGATCGCATCCCCGCTCCAGGCGCACCCATCGGCGCGCTCAACTCATGACCTCCTCCGCCAATGGCGCCGCCCTCATGGAATCCGGACTCCGGCGACGGTTTCGGCGCAACGGTTCAATCGGCAACGCTGCCGTCCCGAGAAAAGAGGGCAGCGACAGCGGAGCGAGGCGAGTCATCTCGGCTCGTACCGGGCAACACCGATCGTCGCAGCGTCATGGCGCCCAGGGACGATCATGGATAATGTACCTGTATGAAGCGCCGCGCGCAGCCCCGGAGGCCCCGATGATCGATCTGGTTGCCAACAAGCGAGAGGAAATCGCGGCGCTCTGTCGCCAGTACGGCATCCAGCGCCTCGACCTCTTCGGCTCCGCCGCCACCGGCGCCTTCGATCCCGCCACCAGCGACCTTGGCGAATACGAAGACGGCGTCGCCCGGCGATATTTCGCGTCTATAGATGCGCTGGAAGACCTCTTTGGACTCAGCGTCGACCTGGTGACGGATCCGCAGATCAGGAATCCCTATTTCAGGGAGGCGGTCGATGAACAGCGAGTGAATCTCTTATGAAGCGCGAAACCGCAAAGCTGTTGCTT
>JBGTNF010000015.1:0-7141 GCA_041743205.1 Thermomicrobiales bacterium
GGCCAGGCCGGCGCCGGCCCCCGCGCCCATTAGGAGCTTGCGGCGATCGATGGGACGCTGGGGCCAGCTGGGGACTTTCCGGGTGGTCATGGCAACACTCCTTTAACGAATGTGATGCGGCGAGAAGGGGCCGGAGGCATACGCGACCGGCAACGTTGACGTGGTGAAGGCGGCGGTTGGCCAGTTAAACGTCATTCCGCAACGAGCCGCAGGCGAGTGGAGGCAGCGAAGCGATATCTCTTCTCCGCAGCGAACATAGTGCCGCCGGAGCATTGTTTCGGCGGTCTGCGGACCTCCTCAAGAGATTCCTCTGGTCGCTGACGCTCCCGACGGAATGACGTTCAAGCCCTGCGCGCAGTACCTATGTCCCGGAAACCTCCTTTCGCGGCCGGCGACTCGTGGGGCCGCCCGGTCGAATCGCGTTCGTCGCTCACCAGCCGGGTTCCACGTCGCTGTCTTCGTAGGCCAGCGACGAGCAGAGCAGCCGGAACCCCTGGGCCGTTTCGGCCTCGGTGATCATCAGGTCGTCGGCCCACTCCGCCTCGTGCTCGATCTTGCCCGAGGTCACTTTGGAGATGCAGGTCCGGCAGGTGCCGCTGCGGCACGAGTAGGGAATGTCGACGTCTTGCCGGATCGCCGCGTCGAGCACCGTTTCGTCGGCGTCGACCTCGAACGACTGGCCGGACGAGGTCCGGACCGTCACCATCGTTTGCACGGTCATGGGGCGGCCCCGGCGGTTGTCGTCCCGATCCGGGCCTCGATCCGTTCCATGAACGGGCCGTAGCCGTCCTCGCCCCGGTCCCAGCGCTCGGCGATCCACGTGTCCCACATCGCCCCGGCTCGCTCCACCAGCGCCTTCAGCTCGTCGGGCTTGTCAGCGCCCACGATGTGCTGGAGCCAGGTGTAGCCGTACTTGAGGTGGATCGCTTCGTCGGCCCAGTCGTAGTCGGTGTCGATCGCCGTGTCCGTGTCGTCCATCGCGGTGAATTCCTTCTTCGTCACCATGCGATGGGCGGGGGCGTCCTTCTCGAAGTAGTAGAGGAGGGCGAGGAGTTCGAGCGGACCGCCGCCCTGCTCGTAGATCGCGTCGACCGGATCGCCGACCATCGGGTAGTCGATGCCCATCTCGAAGCCCCAGGCATCGAGCCGCCGTGCGCCCATCCGGGCGTGGCGCATTTCGTCGTAGCTCCAGCGGGCGACGTCGGTGAAGAAGCCCCACGGCATCTTCGGCATCTGCCACATGAACCCGCCCGGCGCCTCGGCCGCCCAGACCTCGTTGGCGTGGTCGATCGCGTACCAGACCTGCTGCTCGCGGTGGTTTTGCGGGGCGCGGCCAGGGCTCTCGACCCGGGCCGGGGCGAACTCCCGCGGCCGGACGCTTTTGTGTGGAACGACATAATCAGGACGGTTGGCGCAGGGGTGATCCAGCGGCGGCTCTTCGACGGGTTCGAGCCCGAGGATGCCGCCGATCGATTTCAGGTAGCGCGAGAGGTACACCACCCACGGCGTGCCGGCTTCGACACTCGCCGGATTGGCGCTGGCGAGGCTGGCGAGGAACGCCTCGCCCTCCGCCTCGGCCCGCTCGTAGTCGAACAGGATGTGCTCGATCTGGTAGATCCCCGGCGCATCGGCGATTGGATCGGCCTCGGCCAGGTACGTCCGGTAGCCAGCGATCAGCGCCGGCCGCAGCACCCGGTAGATGCCGAGCAGGAATTCGGCGTCGGCTTCGCCTTTGGTCAACTCGGCGAGTAAGGCGGTCAGTCCCCGGTCGTGATCCTTGTCCACATCGCGGCGCGGGTAGCGAAGCTCCAGCACCCGTTCGCGCAGGGCGTCGGCGTGGAGCGACGCCAGCCACCAGTGTCTTGGCAGCCCGTTCTTGGCGGGCCACGATTCGATCGAGATGTGCTTCGCCGCCAGGGCGCGCATCTGCTCCCGCTCGATCAGGTAGAGGCGTTTGAGCAGGCTCGCCGACAGGTCGACATCGTGTCGAGACTGTGCGTGGTTTCCGAATGTATCCATGGTCATCGCATTGCTCCTTCTGCTCGACGGGACCGAGCTTCGGACGTGGCGGCGAGGGCGGCCAGGGCGGCCAGGGCGGCTCCGATTACGCCGGCCTGGCCGCCGAGTTCGCTCATGCGGATCGGCACGCGGCGGGAGACATCGCTCCAGATCGCGAGCCGCGCGGAATCCACCATCGAGCTCCAGATTTGTCCGCCCGCCAGGCCAAGTCCGCCGCCGATCACGACGATCTCCGGATCCAGTACGTTGACGAGGTGACCGATCGCGTTGCCCAGCATGGCGGCCCCGGTTGTAGTGACGTGTGTGGCCAGCAGGTCTCCCGCTGCGGCGCGGCGGAGAACCTCCTCTGCCCCGGTGACGGTTTCGCCCGCGGCCAGCCGATAGCGCCGCGCCAGGGCCGGGCCGGAGGCAATGTCCTCGAGCGCCTGCGAGATCGGGTCGCCGGTGGCCGGATCGATCACCATCGTCGGACCGGTCGCCATCACCAGCGCGTTGCCGTTGGCCCCGGTCCAGGGTCGGCCGTCGATCAGGAAGCAGGAGCTGATGCCGGTGCCGGCCGAGACGTAGAGCGCCGAGCCAGCGTCCCTCGCTGACCCGAAGCGGGCCTCGGCGAGGGCGGCCGCCCGGACATCGGACTCGATCGTCACCGGACCCAGGCCCGCGAACGCCCCTTGCACCGGCAGGTCCATCCAGTCGAACTGGAACGCCGATTGCACCCGGCCCTTGCGGTCGACGAGCTCGGGCACGCCAATGCCAATCGAGACTGGCCCGGACCCGGGCGCCGCGACCGCGATCCAATCGGCCAGGAGGCGAGCGATCGCGAGGCAGTCGTCGATCACGGCCTGGCCGCCTCGTTCGGGGTGTGTGGGCTGGGTGGACCAATACCCCACCTCGCCGGTGCAGCCATCGACGACGCCGGCGGCGATCTTCGTGCCGCCGATGTCGATCCCGATCGCCCAATCGCTCATGGCAGGTAATCCGGAGCCACGGCGAAGACCAGTTCTGCCGCCGACCCCGACCGGTTCCAGTACCGGTGCCGAACGCCCTGCGGCACGTAGGCGCCGTCGTTGCGTTCGAGTTCGAGCCAGGCCGGGAGATCGTCGTCCAGCCCCTGGAGGAAGACGGTTCCGGCAGTCACGAGCAGGCTCTCGTCCCCGCCGTGGGCGTGCAGATCGGTTTGCTGGCCGGGCTGGAGCGTGATCCGGCCGACCGTCAGGTGCTCGGTGGCGGCGAAAAGCCCGACCAGCGTGCGGTGGCATTCGCCTTCGTAGCGCCAGAGGATATCCGGCTCCCGGATCACCGTGACCGTGTTGGCCGCCGTGATCGCGTCCCGGTCCATCGGCCAGCGGCCCAGGAGCTCGTCGCGCACGTAGCGGCTGGCGACCAGGTTCGGTTGGGCCTGCGCGTATTTGCCGGAGGTTCCCTGCGAGGGCGGCGGGGCGAACATTTCGAGGATCCGGAGCTCGTCCGGCCCCTCGCTGAAGACGTGGTGCCAGGTGTCGCGCCGAAAGAAGGTGGCGCCGCCCTGTTCGACGCGATGGGCCTCGCCGTTCTCGGGGTTGCAGACGATCATCGTCCCGGAGAGGACATAGAACACCTCATCGGCGGCGAAGATCGTCCGGAACGAATCCGAATGGCGGAACCAGCCGTGCGGTTCCAGGCCGAAGATAATCTGGTGGATCCGGTCGCTGGAGACGTAGATCCAGTCGGCGACTTCGCCGGCTTCGGGATCACCCCACAAGTGACGGGTCACCAACCGGTGGGGGATGTGGGTGGTCCGCTCGAACGTTGGCCGCGGCGAGGGCGAGTAGCTCATTCCGCGCTGCTCCGGTCGTGAACGAGGTGGGCCATCCCGCCGCTCTCCTGGCCGAGGTCGAAGGTGGGCGGGGTGAACGCACTTTCGATCTCGATCGCCTGGCCGGTGTCGCCGGACTCCATCGACTTCAGCATGATTTCGAGGACGTGGTAGGCGTGCTCCGGCTGGATGATCGGTTTGGTCCCGTTTTCGATGCACTCGACGGCGTGGCGCAGTCCATCGGTCCAGTGCCAGCCGGTGCCGCCGTGATCTTCCCAATGCCCCTTGGAGTTCTGGTAGAGCTTGTAGCCGCGCGGCAGCCAGTCCTCGCCCAGCATCTGGATCGTGCCCTTCGAGCCGTACAGTTCGATGCCGGGCGTGTCCGCGTGATAGGCCTGCATCGTAAAGCCGGTCATGATCGAGGCGTAGCAGGCGTCGCCGAAGTCGAGCAGGAGGTGGGCGTTGTCGTGCGTTCGAACGTCCATCTCCTTGCCGTCGACCTCGCGCTTCGGGATCGCGATCCCGCTCATCGCCATCACCCGCTTGACCGGGCCGAGCAGGCCGGTGAGGGTGGTCACGTTGTAGACGCCGAGATCGAACATCGCCCCGCCCCCCTGCTCGTAGTAGAAGGGACCCCACCACGGGCCAGACCAGCCGTACATGCCGCGCGCGAGGTGGATTTCGCCGAGGTCGCCGCGATGCACGTAGCGCCACATGTCCTGGTAGGTCGGGCTGAGCACGACGTGCGGCGCGCAGACGAGGATGCCGGGGCTGGTTTTCGAGATTTCCACCAGTTCCCGCGCCTCGTCGAGCGTCATCGCCATCGGCTTCTCGACGAGCACGTGCTTGCCGGCCAGCAGGGCCGCCTTCGCGATCACGCCGTGGAGCGGCATCGAAGTCAGGATCAGGACGAGGTCGACATCCGGATGATTGACCACCTCGTGATAATCGGTCGTACCCTGGGGAATGCCGTAGAGGTCCTGCGATTCGCGAACCCGGCTGGCGTCCGAATCGCAGGCGATCACGATCTCGGCCCGCTTGCCGCGCACGTTGAGGTCGTGCACGCGCGGCATGTACGACCACCGGCCCACGCTCCCGCAGCCAATCACGCCAATTCGTACCGGTGATGTCCTCAATGCCTCCAGATCGAAGAATGTCATTCCCGATGCTGCGCCAGGCGCCTGCCATGTCCCAGGTCCGCCATTCTGAGCGCCAGCGAAGAATCGGCCCCGCTGGATACCGCGCGAAGCGCATCGGCCGCAGGCCGACCAAGTTCTCGCCGGGAGCCAGCCGCCGGCTTCGCCGTCGTGCGCTTCGCGCGGAGACCCTTCGCTACGCTCAGGGTGACGGAACGGAGGCGCTCCTTTTCGACTCCGCGATCGTGCCTTTGCCCCATCACGTTAACACCAGGTTGATCGGCAACCGGTCCGCCTCGACGCTTGCCGAATCCTCGACCGCGCGCAGCGCGAACTTGAACCGGTCGCCCCGGTAGACCGCCTTGAAGAACTCCCCGGCCGTCCCGTCGCGGGTCGAGGCCACGCCTTCCAGCAGGAGCATCGGCGCCCCTTTGTCGATCCCGAACAGGTCGCTCTCGAACGAGTTGGCGGCGATCGCCTCCACGCTTTGCTGGGCGTGCGTCAGCCGGATCCCGAATTCGGCGTCGAGCAGGGTGTAGAGCGAATTGCGCGACAGGTCCCGGTGTTCGATGCCGGCGCAGAGGCTGTGCGGGAAGTAGCTCGTTTCGAGCAGCATCGGGGCCTCGTTGAGCGACCGCAGGCGCATAACGCGCACCACGTCGGCGTTCCGGTCGAGGCCGAGGGCGTTCGCCACCGGCGGCGGGGCGGCCAGCACTTCCTGGCGCAGCACCGTCGATGTCACCGTTCCGCCGATCGCCATCATCTGTTCCGTGAACCCCAGCAAGTGCATGGGATCGGACGTGAGCTTGGGTTGGGCGACGAAGGTTCCTATTCCCTGGCGAACATCCACGGCGCCCCGCTCGACGAGGTAGCTCAGCGCCTGACGGGCGGTCATCCGGCTGATGCCGGCCTGGCTCGCCAGGTCACGCTCCGACGGCAACCGGTCGCCGGGCCGCAGGTCGCCCGCGGCGATCTGGGCCTCGATCAGCTCCGCCAGCTGGTAATAGAGCGGAACCGGGCTTTGCTTGTCGGGCGAGCGCCCGTTCCAGTTCAGGTCAACCACGCAGTCCCTCATTGTAGCGGGTGGCCAGGCAAGAAGAACCTAGCGGTTCACAGGTCTAGAGGTATAGACCACAATTATGAAAGTGGTCCATACCAATGTCAAGACAATAGGCAAATTGTTGGAAGATGGTTGGTCGATTACTGATGGGCTTGTCGCGCTGGACTGGATGCCGGAGGTCGGAGAAATTAGGAATGAACTCAATTACAGGGAGGACAACTATCCGTTGATTAGCCTTTTTGTAAGGGTTGGACACAGCGGCGGCAATTGTTGCCAAGATGGGCACTATGAGAAGATGACGCAGTTTCATGCGATTGAGAAATGCGTGGAAGGGTTAACGGTTTTCGGCTTATGCGTGACCAAGGAGTTTGCAGTATGCCGAAGCTGTACCGAAATATCCGTGGTGCCTATTACACCAGAACACGCAACAATTCAGTTGAGGTCATAACACTTCAAATCAGGGAGTCTGGCGCGCAATGGCTTCGCGATATTGGTTTCGATGAAGGACAGGAGCTTGGCGTCGTCTACTGGGATTTAGTGGAGAAAGAACAGCTTTTTACCCGCGGTGAAGAGTCAGGCGGCGGCGAACTCGACATATCCACCAACTGGGTTCGAAATCAGTCGCTCGCAATGTTTGATCTGGAATTGGATCCGTTTCCAATCCAGCCGCCCACCATACCGACTCGAACAGAGTTTACGAACGCGCCTCGATTTTTGTACGCGCCACACAAATCGATCTATTACACCATTCTTTACATCGAAAACAGTAGTGACTCTCCGCTGGAAGTGCCCTTGCTGATAAAACACCGTGGAGCATTGGAACTCTTGCGACTCGGTGCTGCTATAGATGAAGAGTTCACAGAGGACGGGCTCAAGCTGTTGTTCGAGCGCCGCTGGTGTTATCACGATGAAAGTCGATACACACAGTGACGTGCGCACAACAGCTGGTGTTCAACCGAGTCGCTTGACCCGCACCGGATCGGCCGAATGCGTGTCTTCGCTGGCGACCATCCTGACCACATCGCCACGCAATTGCGTGGCATCTGAGCCTGGATGAAGCACGAACTGCGGGAGATGCGTATACAAGGCAGCGGCGCCATCGTCAGCTCCTCCTCGCTGGGAGGCCTGGCT
>JBGTNF010000016.1:0-7104 GCA_041743205.1 Thermomicrobiales bacterium
GGATTTTCCGCCGCCGATGCCGCGCAGGGCGAATGGGTCACGTTCCAGGCCGAGTTCCCCTTCTGGGCCCTTGGCGCCAGCTGGCCGGGCGATGTCGGGCTCTGGCCCGTGATCGCGATCCAGACCAGCGTCGACGGTGAAGCCTGGTCCGACACGATCGACGTGCCCGCCCAGACCGACGACGGCGGCCAGCCCTCGCGGGACGACCGCCTCTTCACGGCGCTGATCTTCACCGAGGGCGCCCAGTGGGTGCGGTACCAGACGCTGGACATCGACCGCGTCCCCGGCCAGGTGGAGGATCTGCAGTTCGTCTACATCGATCCCACCGATGGGCCCTGGGAAGAGGACATTGCGGTTGGGTCGAGCAGCCGGCTCAGCATCCTGACCACGGACACCATCGCCCCGCCGGAGATCGTCACCCGCGCCCAGTGGGGCGCCAACGAGAACTGGCGCTTCGCCTCGTTCGGCGAAATCTGGCCGCCGGAGTACGAAACCGTCACCCACCTCATCCTGCATCACACCGCCACGGCCAACCGGCCGGCCGACGTGCCCAACGCGATCCGCTCGATCTACTATTACCACGCCGTCGAGCAGGGCTGGGGCGACATCGGCTACAACTACCTGGTCGATCACAACGGACGCATCTACCAGGGCCGCTACGGCGGGCAGGACGTGATCGGCGGTCACTCCTACCAGTTCGCGATCGGCTCCTCCGGCATTTCCACCATCGGCAACTTCCAGACGGTGGACATCAGCGAAGCGGCCAAATCGGCCCTCGTCTCGATCTGCGCGTTCGTCGGCCGCGACCTTGACCCGCTCGCCACGGGCGACCTCCAGCAGGCCCCGGATCTCCCGATCATCTCTTCGCACCGCGACGTCAACGCCACCACCTGCCCGGGCGACCGGCTCTGGAACGACCTGCCGGAAATCCGCCAGCTCGTGGCTCAAACGCTGGACGGGGGCGTACTGGAAACCGAATTTCCGGCCGGCATCGCGCCTGGCGACCGGGTCCGGGTCCAGACCGACACCGGGGAGGCGCTCAACCTCCGGTCCACCGCCAATGGCACGGTCAGCGGCAGCCTCGCCAACGGGGCCACCGCGTTCGTGATCGACGGGCCGGAGCAGCTCCAGAACGGCAACTGGTACCGGGTCGACGTCGAATCCGGACCGGCTGTCGGCTGGGCGACCGCCCAGTTCCTGATCGTCGATCCGCCGCTGCCGCCGGGTTCACCGGGCGTCGACTATCCGTTCGGCCTCAACCTCCGCTTCGTCAGCGCCGCCAACATCCGGCGCAGCCCGAGTACGTCGGCAGGGCTGGTCGGCACGGCCGTCACCAACGGCTGGGCGCACGTCATGGCCGGCCCGGTCACCGCCGAAGGTTACGCCTGGTACCAGGTGCGCGCCCAGAACATCGGCGACGGCTGGGTGATCCGCGACCTGATCACCCCCGCGCCGTTCAACGCCAATCCGGACGGCGCGTTCAACGTCGGCGACACCGTCGAGGCCACCCAGTCGATCAACCTCCGGCCCCGGCCGGGCCTGGCCCAGGGCGTGATCTCGTCCCTCGGCGCCGGTTCCCGGCTGGTCATCTCCCAGGCGCGGGTTGAGGTCACCGGCTTCATCTGGTACGGCGTCTACAGCACCTCCGTCGGGGGCGGCTGGGTTGTCGAGGACTACCTGCGGCTGCGCCAGTCGGGACCGCCGCCATCCGGCAAGTTCCAGGTCAACGACACGTTCCGGGTCACGGAGTCGACCAACCTGCGCTCCACCCCGAGCACGGGCGGCAGTGTCGTCTCCACCCTCGTGGTGGGCACGACCGGCACGATCGTTGGCGGGTCACGCGCGGCCAATGGCTACACCTGGTGGCAGGTCCGGCTGGCGAACGGGACCACTGGCTGGTGCATCGAGAACTGGCTGGTCGAAACTACGAGCACGCCGCCGCCGACCGGCAAGTTCCAGGTCAACGACACGTTCCGGGTCACGGAAACGATGAACCTCCGCTCGTCGGCGAGCACGGGCGGCAGCGTCGTCGCCTCGATGCCCACCGGCACGACTGGTACGATTACGGGCGGCCCGACCTCCGCCAACGGCTACATCTGGTGGAGCGTCCGCCTCGCCAGCGGCACGACCGGCTGGGCAGTCGAAGATTGGCTGGAGGAGACCGATGGTTCGTCGACGGATGAACTGATCGCCGCCCTCATCCGGATCCTGACACAGATCCTTGGAGGCTCGACACGGTAGGGATAGAGGGTGCTTGCGGCCGTTGCGTTGGCTGGCCCCAACCAGACGCGGACGACGTTATCCCCTCGCCTGACCGTCACTTCGTCAAAACGCTACGCGCCCACGGTCCATCGACCGTGGGCGCGTTCTCGTTCCACAACGAAACCGTACGGCGGCGGGCCGTTTCGTCGGATTCACACGGGCGGCGAGAAAGGTACGTAGATGTACAGAAGACACGCATGCGCGCTGATGTAAGCGCATTCAGGCTATACTGGTCAAGACAGCCATAGACGCGATGCTCGTGAGTGGATGGTGATATGAGAGTGTTTCAACCGAAAACCGAAACCCTGGCGATCTCAGAAGTCAGGGGGCAACTCAACGGCCTGGTCAATCGTGTGTATCGCAATGAAGCCCGGGTGATCGTTGAGAAAAGCGGGATTCCCGTCGCCGGCCTTGTTTCGGCTGATGATGTGAGACGTCTTGAACAACTTGATCGCGAACGCGCTGAGAGATTCAGCATCATCGACGAAATGCGTGCCGCATTCGCGGGTGTCTCCACCGAGGAAATCGAGCGGGAAGCGGCTCGTGCGCTCGACGAAGTCCGCGAAGAGATGCGACGTGAAGCACTGGACCCGGCTATCCGCACGTGATCCGGATCATGTTCGATGCCAACGTTCTCGTATCCGGATTCCCGGCCACAACTGGAGCCGTCGCCGAACTGGTTGAGCACTGGCACACAGGACATTTTCAACTTGTCGTCTCCGAGCCGATCCTTGCCGAAGTCACTCGTGCCTGGAAGAAGCCATACTGGCAAGCGCGCTTCTCGCCCGAGCAGGTAACTCGCGCGATGACACTCGTTCGATTCGAAGCTGACGTGATCGATATCGCGGTACAGGTGAGGGGTGTTGCGACTCACGCTGAGGATGACTTGGTGTTGGTGGCGGCACTGAGTGGGCAAATTGACTATCTGGTGACGGGCGACAAGGGACTTTTGGCGATTGGGAGCCATCGAGGAGTGACTATCCTGTCCCATCAGCAATGCTCAACAGACTCAACATTCAGGAAGGCCTTTGGGAACCTTAAGGGCCCGACGATCTGCCATCGATTTGGAGTGCGAGTCGCCAGATCCCGAACCGGTCGGCCCGTTCCCGAAGGTAATCTTGAACCGCCGTCTTCCCCTTCGCCAGGATGCGGCGTTCGAGATCGATCTGGATACCCCAAATCTCCTGCGCGATGGCGAGGTATGGCGTCGCCGCTATGTCGTTCACGCCGAGCGGCCGGACCTCGCGGTAGCCATCGAGGAAGGCCCGACCGTGCGGCTGCCACTGGTCGTCGAGGGCCGCCCACCCCTGGCAGTCGATGACGCGCCATCCGTACCCGCCTGAATCGAAGTCGTACCAGACGAACTCGCCATCTTCGGTGAGGTGGAGATTGTCGAAGGTCAGGTCGCCGTGACAGATGCCCCAATCGAGCCCGCTGGCGACGAGCGTTTCCAGCCGTCCGCGAATCTCCATTCCCGCATCGACGATGACCTGCCTGGTCTCGTCGTCGATGTCGAGCGATTGCACCAATTCCAGCGGCCCGTCGATCAACGTTGCCAGATCGAGCGTTCGCCGCTCGTGCATCGTTTGAAAACTGTCCGCGGCGCGATGCAGGGCGGCGACTGCCCGGCCTTCTCGGTGGTACAGCTCGGGCGGAAACGGCGGCTCCGGCTTGCGGCCGGCGGCGTACGCGAACAGTATCGCCTGCCGCCGCACGCCATTGATCGCGAGGTGCTGCAACGCCTCGCCGTTCCGCCCCCTGATCGCCCGGGCCACCGGTATGCCCTGGGCGGCAAGGTGATCCAGCAGCTCTGCTTCGAAGCGAATCTCGTCATCGTGACGCCAATGTGTTCCATATACCTTGAGTACGTACCGCTCGTCGGCCGTTTCCACGAGGTAGACGTCGTTGGTATAGGCGCGGAGCAGCCGTACGGACTCGATTCGGGGCAAATTGAAGTGCCGGGAAACCCACTGGGTGAGGTGGTTCCTGGTGACAGGACGTTGCATTGCCTGAGTATAGGAGTATAGGTGGATGAGAACGTGTCTAAAAGTTCCTCCTGCGCGTCCTGAAATCTGGTGACGGAGCGTTTCTCAGCGCGATCGGCGGTTCCGACCTTCCTGCCAGTGAGCGAGGACGTGGTTTGAGTGTCTCGATGCCATGCCATACTGGCGTCGGGGTCAATGAAACCATCGTGGGGAGTGGGGAAGGTCACGCCAATGGATTCCGTCAGCGTCGCGCAGCCGAAGCGTTTTGATCTGAACAACCTCCAGCGAATAGGCGGAATCGCCGCTCTCATCGAAGCCGCGACCTTCATCGTTGGATTCGTCCTATTGGTTACTCGTTTGGAACCCGCCAACTACGGCGCCGCGGATGTCGATCCGCAGGAACACGCGGCATTTCTGGTCGACAATCAGGCTGTGATGTATGCGTGGAACCTGACCATCTACGTTGTATTCGGTATCTTCCTGGTGGTTCTGGCGCTCGCCTTGCAGGCTCGGCTGAAGAACGCTTCTCCGGCATTGGTGCAGGTAGGGACGGTTTTCGGGTTGATTTGGGCCGGCCTTGTGATTGCCAGTGGCATGGTCGCGAATGTTGGGGCCGGTGTAGTGGTCGATCTCTATGGTCGAGACCCAGCCCAGGCTGGTTCGGTGTGGTTAACTCTTGACTTCGTGGTGAATGGGTTGGGTGGCGGCAACGAGATTGTGGGCGGCTTATGGGTGCTCCTCATAAGTTGGGCTGCCCTAAGGTCCGCCCGGCTGCCGGCGCCACTGAATTACCTCGGGCTGGTGGCTGGCGCCGCGGGCATTATCACCACGATTCCCGCCCTTGACGCGTTCGGGGCCGTTTTTGGGCTCGGACTCATCGTCTGGTTCGTGTGGCTGGGCATCGCGATGCAGCGCGAAAGCCCAGGTGCAACAACGTAAGTGGTGTTGCTTTAGCGCCACATGGTGTGCGCACCTTCCGATTGAGGTAGCGCCGAGGTGGAACCGGAACTGGTCGCGAATTCCCAGATTGGCGCTTGCGGACGCATCGATCGACACAGCGGCGCCTCTTCGCGCAGCAACTCGACCGTTTGACAGTTTGTGCGGGTTTGCACTATCTTCGTTGTGCGTTTGCGACAACGATGTTCGCGGGCGGGGGTGGGGTGTCTCCTGGACGCCCACTCAGTGTTCCCGGAATCCATCACGATGAGGATGACCAGCCAGATGCACCTGCTCCCGATGCCCACCGGCCGCGCACGTACGAATCGGACGGTTGATCCCCGTTCGACCTGACCGCCTGCCCCGCATCGAACCGTCTGCCCCATCGCATCTGGAGCCCTTCCCATGACCATCAATGAACTGTCAACCCAGAACGGCGGCGTCAAGCCATACATCGGCAAGGTCGTCCTCGCCTACTCCGGCGGGCTCGACACCTCCGTGATCATTCCCTGGCTCAAGGACAACTACGACTGCGAGGTCATCGCCTACGCCGCCGATGTCGGGCAGCCGGACGACCTCAGCGGCGTCGAGGCCAAGGCGATCGCCAGCGGCGCGACCAAAGCCCACGTCTACGACCTCAAGGACGAGTTTATCCGGGATTACGCGTTCCCGACCCTGCGCTCCGGCGCGATCTACGAGCGGAAGTACCTGCTCGGCACGTCGATCGCCCGGCCCCTGATCGCGAAATACCAGGTCGAAGTCGCCCAGCTGGAAGGGGCCGGGGCCGTCGCCCACGGTTGCACCGGCAAGGGCAACGACCAGGTCCGGTTCGAGCTCACCTTCATGTCGCTTGCTCCTGACCTGAAGATCATCGCTCCCTGGCGGCACTGGGACATCCGCTCCCGGGAAGATGCGCTCGACTACGCCGCCGCCCACAATATCCCGGTCACCGCTACGGCGAAGAAGATCTACTCGCTGGACGGCAACCTCTGGCACCTCTCGCACGAAGGCGGCGCGATCGAGGATCCATGGGAAGAACCGCCGGCGGACGCCTATGGCCTGACCGTTGCGCCGGAAGACGCCCCGAACGAGGCCGAGTACGTCACGATTTCATTCGAGCAAGGCTGGCCGGTGGCGGTCGATGGCCAACGCCTCGATCCGGTTCCAATGGTCGAGCACCTCAACCACCTCGCCGGCAAGCATGGCGTGGGCCGGATCACGCTGCTGGAGAACCGGCTGGTCGGCATGAAGAGCCGGGGCGTCTACGAAACGCCCGGCGGCACGGTGTTGATGACCGCCCACCGCGAGCTCGAGCACCTGACGCTCGACAAGCTGACGATGCGGGCCAAGGACACCCTGGCCTTGCAGTACGCCGACCTTGTGTACAATGGACAATGGTTTACCCCGCTGAAGGGGGCGCTCGACGCCTTCGTCGACAAAACCCAGGAGCCTGTCACCGGCGACGTTCGGCTCAAACTGTACAAGGGGACCTGTGAGGCGGTCGGTATGAAATCGCCGTACAGCCTCTACGATGAAGCCCTCGCCACGTTTGGCGAGGACGATGTCTACCAGCAGTCGGACGCCGAGGGGTTCATTCGCCTCTTCGGGCTCGGGCAGAAGGTCGCCAACCAGCGCGACCGGAATGTCCTCGGAGCGGAGGTCGCACGATGATGACGAACGGCCATCACGGCATCGAGCAGGAGTTGCTTTCCCGCTCTCCCTCGGGGCGGCCCACGCGCCGCGTCCGTACGACGCGCTGACGGCCGCCGACCGTTAGCGCCAGTCGCTGACCCACAATCCAGATCGATCAATGTCTCACCCGCACAGATGGGGACCAGTACGACGCACGCACGCCCAAGCGACCCGGGGATGGTGAAAGCCCGGGACCGGCGGAACTGCGCGGAACGCGCCCCGGAGCGGC
>JBGTNF010000017.1:0-19078 GCA_041743205.1 Thermomicrobiales bacterium
TCACCGCCCTGGGGCTGGCTTGCGGCGGCGTCCTGGGGTCGCTGCTCGGAGCTTGGCCGGCGACGACGGCGGCGGCGCTGGCCGGAGCCTTGCGATGACGATTGCTGGTCCTGCGCGTCCCCGTTCGATGGGTCGCTACCTGGTCGTTTGTCGTTCGAGTCTTCCAAAATGCATGATCTCCCCTCGCACGGCGTCGGCCCATTTGGCCGATGCGGCTGGGCGGCTGTCGCCACCAGCAATGGCCGTGCGAGTACGTATGAGCGGAACCCTGCCCGGCCCGGATTCCGTTTCGTGGGCGAAACCCGTGGGCAGGGTAGAAAAAGCCTATTGACGGTCCGGCTGGCCTGGATCGACGATCCGGGACCCCGGCTCCCTGTGCCCCTGGACATCGCCAAAGAGACGATCCGGGCGCGTGTGCGGTTCGACCGCTGGTTCGACGTGAACGAGCGCCTGCGCGTGATTGCCGGCGATGATCCGGACGCTGCGCTCGACCCGCGTGGCGACATCGTGCGCCTGATCCACGCGCAGGCGCGGATCGACCGTTATGTCCACTTCAACGAGTTGCCGGCCACCCATCGAGCGCGCCCGCAATTTGTGCGCCGTTTCCACGCCATCCGTATCCAGGATGGCCTCCATCAGCTTGCGTGGATCGACCCGCGCGGCATCCGTCAACACCAGCGAGGCGTCCCGCAGGATGGTCCACGCCGTCCAGGCAATGATTCCGGCGATGGCGAGCGAGACGATGCTGTCCGCCCGGTCGAATCCGGCCCGGACCGCGAACAATCCGACGATCACGCCAGACGAAACGCCAACATCGCTCAAGGTGTGTTTGGCGTCGGCGGTCAGGAAATCGCTCTGGAGTTCGCGCCCTTGGCGGGTTTCCCACAGCGCCACTCCGCCATTGACCGTCATGGTGCAGGCAAGCACGAGAAACGATCCGGCGTCGACCCTGGGCGAATTTCCCGAGATCAGGTGTTGTACCGAACTCCGAACGATCTCGATCACGCTGATCGACATCGTCATCGCGATGATGAGCGTTGCCAGCGTTTCGTAGCGATCGTGACCGTAGTGATGTTCTTCATCTGGCGGACGAGCGGCAACCGCGATGCTGACGAGCCCCACGACGTTGGAGAGGCCATCCAGCAGTGATTGCGCGCCGTCGGCGCTCATCGCCACGGAGTCGCTCTTGAGGCCGTAGCCTATCTTGGCGAACGCCACCAGCAGATTGAGCGCCAGGACGGCGAGCAATACCCGCCTGATGCTGTTTGTCCGATTCGTTCGATCAGGGGAATCAGGATCGGGCCAAGTCTGGCCGTCATCTTGGATTTGAGGTGACACGGAGGTCCCACCGATCGAACGATGTCATCGCTGCGTCGAAGTGTAACAGGTGTTGGGTCGGGCATGGCCCTCGCTGGACTGTCTCACTCGGTCAGAGTGATGGCCCAACGGCATGGCCGTGACCCTGATTGCCAGCGAAGGGTGGCCCCGCTGGATACCCGCGCGCAGTGAAGCGAAGCGGAACGATAGCGCATCCGCCACAGCCGGACCGGTCTTTGCCACCACGAGGCGTCGGACTCGCAGCCGAGTGCTATCGCTGCGCTGCGCACGTCCAGCGGGGCGGGATGCTTCGCTGGCGCTCAGTGGACTGTCTATGCTGAACTGTCATACGCGTCGACGGGCGGAGCAAGCTCCGCAGTTCTACGCAGTCCTTGGAGATATGGAACACATCAACGTAGACAATCCACTCAGCATGACGGCCAGATGGGTGTGCGGCCTGAGGCTATGCAACGTGGGCAGACCGCCGCTCAGCCGACCAGTTGGGTGATGACGAGGTAGACCAGGCCGATCACGATCAGGAACGCCGTAGCCCCGATGCACCCGAGCGCGACGACGGTGCCGGTGCCGCTTGTGTCGGCGAAGCTCGGATCGGGCGTCCCTGGCTCCCTGTTGCCGGCGGCGTCCGTACCGGCGGGCTGGACCGAGGGATCCGCCGCTCCGGGGACCAGGGCGGAATAGTCCGGATCCCGTTCGGACGGGACCTCGTTCAATTCAGATGGCGAAGGTTGATCCGGCAAAGCGACATCCTGTTCTCGAAAACATGCGGTGATGCGGGGCGACGGCTCACCCGGCGAGCGCGCCACGGCGGCGGGCTGGCCTGGTCGTCGGTTGCCGGGTGGCGACCGACGGTTGGGCGAGCCGGCGCGTCAGCGGCGTGCCTTTGTCGCGGTTCGCCTGGACCCAGGTGTAGGGACCGGGATAGTCGTGCGCGAGCCCATCCTCGAGCGCGAGCGTCCGGGTGCAAACCCGGTCCAGGAAATACCGGTCGTGGGAAATCGCCAGGATCGTGCCGCCGAACTCGATCAGGGCGGCTTCCAGGGCCTCGACCGAGTCGATGTCGAGGTTGTTGGTCGGCTCGTCGAGCAGCAGGAAGTTGGCGCCGCTCAGGATCAGCAGCGCGATCTGGAGCCGGCTTCGTTCGCCGCCGCTGAGCTCGGCGGCCGGCCGCAACGCATCGTCCCGGTCGAAGAGGAATCCGATCAGGAAGCCCAGGGCCTGTTGTTCGTTCAGCGGCTTGATGCGGCGGACGAGATCGATCGGCGTGAGCGACCCATCGAGCGACTCCTGTTCCTGGGCGAAATACCCGACCTCGATCGCGCTGCCGATCCGGAGCGTGCCGGAGGTCGGGCGCTCGGCTTGCCTGATCAGGCGGAAGAGGGTGGTTTTGCCGGCGCCGTTGGGCCCGATCAGCCCGATGCGCTCGCCGTGCCGGATCACCAGGTCGAACGGTTCGAAGACCGTGTGCGTGTCGTAGACCTTCGAAACGTCGTCGGCGTGCAGCACCATCGCGCCGCCGCGTTCCGCCGCAAACTCGACGTCGATCGTTCGCCGGTTGAGGATCGGAACCGGGATAGCGTCCAGCCGCGCCCGTTCCTCGACCATCTTCCGCCGCTGGTTCTCGGCCCGGGTGGCGAACTTCGGGTTCTGCCGCGCCCACTGGGTCAGTTGCTCGGCGCTCTCCTTCAACTTCTTGTACTCGCGTTCCTCGAGCTCGCGGAGGTGCGCCTGGCGTTCGAGCCGGGCTTGTTTCTGCTGGCGGAAGGCGGAGTAATTGCCGGGGTAGGTCTGGACCTTGCCGTCCTCCAACTCCACGATTCCATTGGCGACGCGGTCGATCATGTAGCGATCGTGGGTAATCAGGCCAACGACGCCCGGATACGCGGCGAGGTACTCCTCCAGCCACGCCTTGGCCCCCACGTCGAGGTGATTGTCCGGCTCGTCGAGCAGCAACACCGCCGGCTGCTGGCAGAGGAAGCGGGCGATCGCCACCAGCTTCTTCTCGCCGCCGCTAAGCTGCCCAACGGGTTGGCGCCAGAGCCGCTCCCCGAGCCGCAAGCCGGTCAACAGTTCGGCGATAACCGTGCCCGGATCGCGGTCCGCGCTTTCGTCGAGCCTGCCGAGGGTGGCGTTGTAGGCCTCCAGCACCTCCGCCATCTCGTCGTCGGTCATGGGTTCGACAAGCTTCGACTCGAGCCGGGCCAGCTCGCGGTCGAGCGTTTCCGGATCGGACGAAACGCTGCCCACGAGCTCGTACGGGGTCCGCGCCGGATCGAGCGTCGAGTGCTGGGCGAGGTAGCCCAGGGTGACGCCCCGCTGGTGCGTGATGTCTCCCCGCTGGGGCCGCAACTCACGGGCCAGCAGACGAAAGAGTGTGCTCTTGCCCGTGCCGTTGGCCCCGACGAGGGCGATCCTGTCCCCATCCTTCAGCTCGAAGGTGACGTCGGTGAAGATTTGGTTGCCGCCGTGGGCGTAGGCCACGTGCGAGGCCTGGATCAGGATGGCCATCGTGTCGTTTCCCTGTGACCGGCCGCCCGACGGCAGCGATGCCTACGGCTGCGTCGAGGCGGGAACGGTCGTGAAGGTGATCTCGTCGTCGCCGAGCTCGATGCTCTCGATCTCGAGATCCCGGGCGGCGAAATAGGAATTGACGCTGGATTCGATGATCCCGGCGGCGCGATCGGCGGGCAGGATGAAACCGAGCACGTCGTTGTCGACCGTCATATCGTCGATCGCAAGCTCGCCGTTACGGGCCACCGGCACACCGGAATAGCCGATTTGCTGGTTGTTCGACTCGAAGGCGATGGCGATGCCCTGGGGATCGACCGAGATGTCGAAATCGCTGGCGGTGCCGCTGTCGAGGTTGGCGTCGATCTGCGAGCGGAGATCGGCGACGGAAAGGGTGTAGGTTCCGGCGTCGAGTTCGCCAGGCACGTTGTCGAGCTGGCTGGCGATCTGGGTCGACAACTCCTCGGAGACGCCGTCCGATACGGTGTCCCGCAGCCTCGGGATGGCGACGAACCAGCCGAGCACGCAACAGATCAGCAGCAATCCCGCGATGCTGCCCACGGCGATCAGGCATCCGCGTCGTCTCATTCGTTCCTCGTTTCCACCATCGCCGCCAGGCGATCAGCGTTGGATGTCGGCTTGCCTGTCGATCCCATCGATCAGACTCAAGGATAACGGTTGCGGAGAACGTCCGGGGCGTTCACAGGCAACGGTGGCGATGCCTTACAACGCAAGCCAGCCGGCGCCGCCGTGCCAGTGCTTGCCGGCCACGATGTGCCCGACCACGGCCCGCTCCAGGCTCGTGGCCTGGGGCAACTCGTCGATCTCGGCGTCGAGCATGCCGAACACGAACTGCTGGATCCCCCGGTTGTTGGCCTCCGGCACGTAGGCGAGATGGAAGCGATTCTTGAACTGGACGATGTTCGCTGTGGGCGACATGTATTCATCCAGCTGCGGGTCGAGCATCCACGAGACGCAGACCGCGATCCGGGCCGGCGTGTCCGGGAAATACCGGTCGAAGAACGGCTTGACCTGGGCGAAGGAGGCGTCGCAGGCGGTTGGGCTTAGCGGGCCCGAGAAGTCCGTAATGTGCACGGAGAGGGCGACGTCGTTCTCGCCGAACGCGACGCCCGAGGCGTCGATGGCCTTCCGCATCCGTTCGTCGAGATGCACCCGCTCGTATTGCAGCCGGCCGAGCTGGAAGAGCTGCCCGCGCATGTGATGGGTCAGCCAGCTGGGTGCATCAATGCCGCCCTTGCCGTAGTTCTTGCGGTGCACGGACATCTTGCGGCCGATATCGACCAGCGTCCGGCGGGAGGTTTCCTCGGTGATGCCCAACTCGCGGTGCCAGGCGAAGGTGTGCGGCTTGACCGCCAGCAGCACGAAGAAATAGAAGTAGCGGCGGAGTTCGCCAAGCTCCCGGGGCAACACCGGAAAATTCGGCGGCCCCTCGATCTGGCCGATCGTGCGCGTGACCGAGTGCGCGGCGCGCTCCAGCAGCCACCAGATGCCCGGCGTGCGCGTTGGGTGCGGTAAGAGCCAGACCAGTTTGTCGAATTCATCGTGCGGCACAGCGAGGTCGAGGAAGACCGGGGCAGCGTCGTCCGGGCGCGGCAGGCACACCTCGAACGGCGGATCGCCGATGGCGTCGAGGTGGGCAAGCCACGCCCTGGTCGCCTCGTCACGCGCCAGGATCTCCCGAAGCTGTTCCACCGATTGCGTCCCCGGCAACACGCGCGACATGATGGCCCCATTCATTGGCGATGCTGTTCGATAGCTGGATGATCCACGGTTGCGGACGCTCGATGGTAACGCACCTGCGCTGCCCGCAGGACTCTGGCAGTGGCGATTACTCCTGGAAGCGGTCCCGTTTGGCCTCACGATGCGCCTCGTCGGCAGGTCCGTCGGCGACGGGCGGCTGGGCGTCCACCGGCACGTTATCAGGCGCGGTCTCCAGCTCGACGGCGGCATCGCGCACATACGTCCGGGTTCGTTGACGTGACGCATCGATCACCGCCTGGGCTGACGAATCGAGCTCCGACCCACGATTCGGTTGGCCGGCATCGTCGACCCTGGCGATCGAATCCTGGGTTGGAACGGTGTTCGATGGCCGGCCCAAAAGCCGCTTGATGGTTTCGATCAACGTCATTGTCACGTTCTCGTTTCCTGATTGCAGATGGTCCGATATCCAGACGGCTTCGGACAGGGATCTGTGGTCCGGGCGACGAGACGTTCTCGACCGGCGTCCCGGCACATCCACCTGTTGCCGGGAACGTAGGAGAGACCACATCAGGGACCCGAGGACCAACTGCACGCGCTGTTGCACGCGTATTGCGAGCGAATGGGCCAGGAACGGTCCTGAAGAACCGGGGCTGGGCTGTGAGGCGGTGACCCCCCCGGGATTCGAACCCGGAACCTGCGGATTAAAAGTCAATCCGGCTCGCCGTGCATAGGGTATCACGGGGTGCGTTTCCTGCGTGGTAGTAGCGTCAAACGGTGCATAGAGTATCACCGAATATCACCGGTTATTCTGACGGGTATTCTGACATTTCCAGGAACGCCCACGCCTTCGCAATCAATCCAGCACCGTTGCTCGCTTACGATTTTGGTCACGAGATCAATTTGCTTCACCTGCCTTATCTCGGGTAATCGACCGCCGGAGGTTGTGGTAATCGGTGCGACATTGATCGTCGCAGAATTTCTTCCCTCGCCTTCCCCGAAGTGTTGCTCCACACGCCAGGCACGTCATCTCTCGTTCGAGAGCATCCGACGCAACTACCGAAAGCCACAATCGCGCATACAACATGTGCACAAGATGGTTTGGCACGATCGATGCCTTGCCCTCAGTGGTCAGACTTACCGACAGACTCAGCCCGGCATTCAACTTTCGGTTGAGTTGACGAGCGAGCAGCATATTAGCCTTCTGTCTCGACGTGCCTGTTCGTGCCAATTCGTAGAAATCCGTCACCTCTGTGGTGAGCGCATTCGAGCTCGACTTACTCTCAGCGATCTCTCCTGGTTTCACGAGCACCATCTGCTTGGCGTTGATTCGCCTAGAAAAATATCGGATGCCAAAAGCATCCCCATGGTCATAGACCCGCGATTCGAACTCCACAAACCGACCGGTGTTCAACGCCTCAGCCACGTCTATCAGGTCAAGAAAAGTGACAGCCTCTTCCACCCAGTTCTTCAAAGTACGCGGGTCATCATCTCCCCACAAAACCCCGTATTTATTGGCAAAGTTGCTAACCTTTTTCTCGATCTCCTCAATTGGTTGAACTGGAACCTGATACGTGCCCGCCGACGATATCTGCGTTCCAAAGTCTCCCTTGGTCACGACCTCTTCATTGGGCCTCGATCTCGTGATGTCCTTACTCAGACTCCGAAATGCATCGAAAGCCCGCCGCGCTACATCCAGGCCGTTCCTGGACTTTGCAATACCTCTGGCGTGCACCTCAATCTTTCCTGGCGATTCGTCCCAAGCGTCGGTCGGTGCCAGCACACGTGGTCGGCGCTCCTCCGACAACGAATCCATCGTCTCTTTCCAGGCGTAGCCCGCTCCATTTACTCGAACGCCAAAGCGAATGCCCCACCTCTCCAGTTGTTGTCGCGCCATGCCTGATTCCTTACACGAATTTACACGGTTACACACTTTGCACTCAAAGTATGCCTAGCATACCATGCAGTCAGTGCACTACACACTCGTAACCTTCGACACGGAGAAATGCCGATGGCAACACAAGTGACTGACCTCATAGCCGATGCTCGTCGCTATGTTCGCCCAGCGGACGTGGTCCTTCTGACCGGCCTAAGCAAGTCAGCAGTCATGGCGGCGCTGTGGTCGGGCCAGTTGGAAGCGTATCGAATGGGAAAAGCATGGCTGATCCCCGTTGAAGCAGTCGATCGATGGATTCGCGGCGCTGACCAGGCCGCATAGCAAAGCGCCTGTCGGGGGCAATCGACAGGCGCTTCAAGAGAGGGTGTTGTAGTGACTTCGAATCCCATTCTAGCAGAGAACCACCGAAAAGAGTTGCGTGCCTCTGCGATTTCTGACGAGGTGATCGCCTCGCGTGGCTATGCCACCGTCACCAACCCCAAGGCGCTGCCACCAGAGTTCACCGGTGAGCAGCGGCGCCTCGATGGGTTGCTGATCCCGATCCGCAACACCCAGGGCGAGATCGTCAGCCACCAACTCAAGCCCAGGATTCCCCGCACCTTCAACGGCAAGACCGGCAAATACGAGCAGGCCAAGAATGGGCGAATCTGCCTTGATGTGCCGGACGCCGCGCGTCCGTACCTTCTCAACCCGGAAGCAACCCTCTGGATCACGGAGGGCGCCAAGAAAGTCGACAGTGCCGTGTCCAACGGCATTCCTTGCACGATCGGTCTGCCCGGCGTCTGGATGTGGCAGCAGCACGGTCCCGCGCTCCCAGACTGGCGCGACATTGCGCTCAAGGGGCGCGAGGTCGTCATCGCCTTCGATAGCGACGTGATGACGAAGAGCAGCGTTCGCTCCGCCCTGGAGCAACTCACCGGCTTTCTTCGATATCGGAACGCAATCGTCCGTTTTTGTCTCTTACCACAGGGAGAGAAAAGGGATGAAAGGGGGGTCAGTTGATGGCCTCCCCGAAATGTGGGCTCGATGACTTCCTCGCAGCTGGCCACTCCCGCGCGGACGCGGAAGCCCTGATCGTCGACGAATTGCCAGATGCCGTGTTCGACTGGGGCCGGCCATTGAGCCTCGAGGATGCCCCCGCGCCAGCGTTTGATGCGGCCTGGTTGCTCGGCGAGCTCGGCCTGATGGCGCCAGCCGTCGCCGAATCTACGCAGACCCCGCTCGATCTTCCCGCCGTGCAGGCGTTGGGCGCCATCAGCGCCGCCGTCGGCGGCAAGTACCAACTCGCCGATCCATGGGAAGAGCCAGTCCATATCCAGGAGATTACGGTGATGGATTCCGGCAACCGGAAGTCCGGATCGCACCGCCTGGTGTATGACCCCATCCTGAAGTGGGAACGCGCCAAGGCAGCCGACGATCGCAAAAGCCTTCGTGAGTGGGAGTCGCGGGATCGCGTCCTCAACGCCCAACTCAAGGCGCTCGAGTCCGCCTCGTCGAACCCGGATGGGAAGAAGGCCCAGGGGTTGGGCGATCTCGACTTGCGGATCCGCGCCGCCGTCGAGGAAATCGAGTCCCACCAGCAGAAGAAGCCGCGGATCACGCAGATCGTGGCTGACGACGTGACGTCCGAGCGCTGCAAGATGATGCTCCACGAACAGGGCGGCGCGCTCGCGATCTGTAGCGCCGAACCTGTGTTCTTCGGAAACCTCGGCGGTCGCTATGGGGACGGCAGCCCGATGTGGGACGTGCTGCTCCACGGGCACGCCGGCGACATGATCCGCACCAACCGCGTCGGACGGGAAGGCGAGTACATCGCCCGGCCGTCGCTGACGGTGTGCGTCTCCATGCAGCCGATCGTCCTAACCCAACTCGGCAAGTCCATCGGCTTCCGGGAGCAGGGCGTCGCGGCCCGCCTCCTGCCGAGCATCCCCGCATCGCCCCTTGGCTACCGCCGGGTCACGACCGAGCCGGTTGCGGAAGACATCCGCGACGCATGGGCGCGTCGAATCGTTCATCTGCTCGAATTGCAGCCGCGCAGGATGGTCGACGCCGATGGCGTCCCGATCCCCTGCTCGCTCTCCTTGGCGCCGGACGCCCGCGAGGCTTTTCACGCTTTTCTCTCCCTGCACGAGCCCAAGCTCCGCCAGGACGGTGAATACGCCGAGATGACGGACTGGGGATCGAAGCTACCCGGGCAGATTCTGCGGCTGGCTGGACTGCTCCACGTCGTTCAGCACGATGTTCCCGAGGATGCTGCGGTGTCGCTCTTGACGATCGAGTGCGCGATGGCGATTGGCGACTACTTCGCCGGCCACGCCAAGGTCATGTTCGACCTGATGAGTGGGGCAACCACGAACGAATCGGCGCGCAAGGTATTGGCGGCAATCAAGAAGCTGGGCAGCCCGATCGCCCGGAACGAACTCCACAAGTCCCTACAAAAACAGACCCGGTTCAAGGTGGCGTCATCACTCGACGAACCACTGGCGCTGCTCGAGGACTACGGATGGATTCGGATCGAGCGTCAACCGACCGCCGGGCGTCCAAAGCAAATCATCACGCTGAGCCCCTTCGTAGAGGGAGAGAAAAGGGTGGAAAGGGTCAAACGAGATGATGAGGACGCGCCGGAACAGGGGGAGAAAAGGGAGATAACCCCCTATCCCCTCCGCGGCCGCAACGTCGTTGACCTGCCTGCTCCGCTCGCGCCAACCGGTACGGAGGACTACCTCGATGAAATCTAACGCTGAACTCCTGGATCTGCTTCGCCGGCTCTATACCTGCGGCGTGATCGTCGAGTTCACCGAACGGGGGACGTTGGGGTTGAAGGGCCACCCTTGCCCCGACGATCTCAAAGCCGAACTCAAGGAACATCGCGACGACGTGCTGGCACTGCTCCAGCGGCAGGGCATTGGGGCGTCAGCCGAGAGCGGCGTCCGGATGCAATACGCCGTTCCCTGCGGGATCGAGACGTGCCGGATTCTCGGGCCGTGCGGTCAGTTCCTGACCCGGCGCCCATGCGGACTGACGGCCATCGCCGACCGCGATCCGCTCCTGGAAAGTGAGGCAGCATAGTGAAACGTCGAATCTACCGGGCTGCGATCGATCCCGTCGTGGAGTTGGCTCTTGATCGCCGATACATGATCGCCCGTCGCACCTATTCCGAAAGCGCCCAAGGATACTTCGAGGTTGCCCGAAACCTTCGCCGGCCCTCGGTAATCGCCACGATGCCGGGCGTGTCCGCCGAGGTTGAGTACTTCGCACCGGACGGCCGCAAGCTCAGCGACGCGGCTCAGGACCAGCTTCGCCGGTACGCGGTGATCGCCCTGGCGGGCAGCCGGGCCAAACGAAAAGAGATGTTCTTCAACGCCGAGTCCGGCCTCGTGCGCGGCGTCCACGAAAGAAACGTCCAGCCACTTTGCGAAGTGTGGGCCGACGTGCTCCACGATCCGGCCTCGTATCAGCAAGGCAAGATCGTCGCGCTCTTCCCGGCGCCGGAGTTGGGAGGGGTAGCGTAATGGGACGTGGACTTGCCGAGAAGACGCTGATCATTCGCACCCGCTGCCACGCCATCCTGGAGGAAATCCAGCCAGCCACGGTCCGCGCCGTCTGCTACCGGCTCTTCGTCGAGAAGCTGCTTCCCGACATGTCCAAGAACTCGACGGCCAAGGTGAGCCGGATCCTCACCCGCGCCCGGGAAGAGGGCGTCATTCCCTGGGCCTGGATCGTGGATGAAACCCGCGAGCTCGAACGGGCTTCGCAATGGAGCGACCCGGAGTCGTTCGCGGACTCGATCCGGGCGGCCTACCGTCGCGATCTCTGGGATCAGCAACCCCGGCGCCTGGAGGTCTGGAGCGAGAAGGGCACAATGCGCGGCACCTTGCGGCCGATTCTCGACGCCTACGGCGTGGGCTTCCGGGTCATGCACGGATTCGGCTCGGCGACGGCAATGATGGAGATTGCCGCAGCGACAAAGCACGACCCCACGCCCCGCCTCGTGCTCTACCTCGGCGATTGGGACCCGTCCGGGATGCACATGTCCGAAGTCGACATCCCGGCCCGGCTCACGGAGTACGGCGCCCGCGTCGACGTGGTCCGCCTCGCGCTCACCGCCGACGACCTCACCCGCCCCGATCTCGTCAACACGTCTTTCCCCGCGTCGGACAAGCGCAAGGATCCACGGTACCGCTGGTTCGTCGAGACGATCGGCCCCAAGTGCTGGGAGCTCGACGCCCTTAGCCCGGTGGTGATCCGGGACCGGATCGAACGGGCCATCCTCGCCGAAATCGACGCCGACCAATGGCGCCACTACCAGGCGATCGAGCGGATCGAACTCGGCTCGCTCAATGACGTGATGGACCAGTGGGAACGGATGCGCGCGGCATGAGCGATTCCTATTGTGAGACTGGTAGCGAAATACGCGAAGGAGGCGCCCCGTGATCCAACCACGAAGATTCCGGATTCACGAAACCAGTCGGCTGTGGTCGCTCGTGCCCGGCCCAGGTAATGCCGACGCCTGGCGGTCGTTCCCGATTCTGCGGCGCACGGCTCGGAAGGTCGCGATTCAGACGCCGCAAGGTGAGCGCTGGGTCGATCGGTTACCGCTCGAACTCCGGGGCTACGCCCAGTCGCATGGCCGGACGTACTACGTGAGCCGGTTCGCCGCGCCGGCCGTCGACGAGGAGGATGTTGCTGCATGAAGAAATCC
The DNA here is from genome assembly GCA_041743205.1 of Thermomicrobiales bacterium. Taxonomy (GTDB): domain Bacteria; phylum Chloroflexota; class Chloroflexia; order Thermomicrobiales; family UBA6265; genus JACCYX01. The sequence goes on from JBGTNF010000017.1 coordinate 12,162, forward strand.
ATTTACGCCATTCTCGGCGCCGCGTTGCTCGTCACCGCGACGCTGACCCGCACCTTCGTGGACGCCGGGCTCGAACTGCTGGTCCTCGTGGTCGTTGGCCTCGTGCTGCTGATTGCCTCGGCGGACATTCCCCAAAATCGAAAGGCTGCTCGATGACTCGCACCAGAAACAACATGCTCAACGACCCGAAGCAGGACGGCTACATCGTGATCGCCGGCGAAGCCTCGGCGGACCTCCAGGAGTGGGCCGACGAGGTCACGCGCCGCCGCATGCCGTTTGTAGCGGTGATTACCGGTAGCGGAGACACGCAACTCACGTGCTCGATCGCTAACCTGGTCATGCTCCCAGCCGAGGGGCATGCAACGGCCGAGGTTGGCCAGCGTCTGCGTCGCCTCATGCAAGCCGTCCTGGCCAAGCATCGCAAGGCCACCCTCTTCCACAAGTCCACGACTGTCTCGGCCATGGGGCGAATCTCCCTCGATACCGCCAAGCACCTGGCGGCCGATATCGCCGTTCTGACCGGCGTGACGCTGCCGCTCGTGCCGTTCACGGAGCAGGAACTGGAGGCGTTCGCCGCATGATCGAGGTGATTCTCCACTGCCGGGACGGTCCGGCGTCAAACGGATACCCCATGGAAGGGGACACACCCCATGGAAGGGGACCAGCGCCTCGCGCACGCGAGGGAAGAAAGGCACCAACGATGATTACCGCTGAACAGCGACGAGAACGTGTCAACGAATTGGCCTCCGAGGGCGTGGTCATACCCTCAGCCGTCTACGGCGTCATTGACCAGGAGCGGGCTCCAAGCGACGTACTCCGGGACTGGTCCTGGTCCGCATATTTGTGGGATCGACCAACAGCCAAGCACTACTCCGGGCTCGAGAACGCCCTGGGATCAGATCAGGAGGCGTGGGACATGGCGCAGAAATTCGTCTCTGGCCGCCTGGAGTTTCGCGCAGCGCGCCAACAGCGTGAGGCTGACGAGCAACGACCCCGGGACGCCGAAGCGGCCAAGCGTGGCGCCGAAGAGCTGGACGCGTTGACCGAGCGTCTGCGCCAGGGTTACTTCCGGATCCCCGGCACCACGGAAGAGATGTTTCAACGGGCATTGCCGAACCTCCTGGAACGTCACCGGTTCGACGCGGCGCTCGAGCCTCCGGTGGCGATTCGTAGCCCGTTGTCGGCGCGCGACATTCTCGCCAGCTAACCGAAGGGAATCACCATGACCGTCAAGGAAACCGTCTTCAGCCTGGAAGCTGCCCGCTTGCGGGACGACATCAAAGCCAAACGTGCCGAGCTTCGCACGAATCCCGCGAACCGCACGCTCGAACTCGACATTGAAGCTGTCGAAGCACGTGTCGCTCAAGCCGACCGCCAGCACACGCATTGGAGTGAGGTTGAAGCGCGGCGGGAGGCCGATGTCAAAAAGCAAGATGCTGACGCCCGCGCCGAGTTGGAAGCACGGCTCATAACCGATTACCGCAAGAGCGCACCCGGCACGACCGAGCAGGAGGCGAAGGCGGCGCTTCCCGATCTGCTGCACCGCCACCGCCTCGCCGAGCAAGATCGCATGGATGGGGTGCTCGCCGAGACCAAGCGCCGCCTCGGAAGCATCTTCTAGCCATGCCCCGCACCTGCACCATATGCGGCCATAGCCAGCGCCTGGAGATCGACCGAGCGCTGGTCGAGGGCAGCACGTACCGGACGATAGCGGACCGTTTCGGACTTTCCGAGACGGCCCTCAAACGGCACAAGTCCGACCACCTGCCTGGGCATGTCGCACGGGCCCAGGAGGCGGCTCAGGTCGCCGATGCCGGTGACTTGCTCGACCAACTCAAGGGGTTGCGCACCAAAGCAGTGAGCATCCTCGAGTCGGCGGAAAAGGCCGGCGACTACCGCACGGCGCTCATGGGGATTCGGGAAGCCCGGGGCTGCATCGAAACCCTGATGGAAATCGAGGGCGAGCTCGATCGGCGCGGCGTGACGAACATCATCATCCAGACGGAATGGCTCGAAATCCGGGCCGCGATCCTCGTCGCCCTGGCGCCCTACCCTGACGCACGCGAGGCGGTCGCTGGGACACTCGTCTCCCTCGAAGGGGGCAAGAGCCATGCAGCGGATTGAGGCTAGGTCTGGGGCGATCCTGGGCGATATGGCGAACGACCTGGCCAGCGCCCTCGATCCGGTGCGGTTCGCCCAGCGGGCCGGCATCCAGCCGGACGAATGGCAGGAGCGGGTGCTTCGTTCGTCGGCCCGGCAGCAGATCCTGTGCTGCTCGCGGCAGGCGGGCAAGAGCACCGTCAGCGCGACCGTGGCGCTGCACCAGGCGGTCTACGTGCCGGGTTCGCTGGTGCTCCTGCTGGCGCCGGTTGGCCGGCAATCCAAGGAACTGCTGGCCAAGGTGCGCGGCGTCTATGCCGACACGTCGGAAGGCGACGCCGAGGCCGACAACCAGGTGACGCTTGAGCTGGCGAACGGATCGAGGATCGTCGTCATCCCGGCCAAGCAAGCTAACATCCGGGGCTTCTCGGCCGTCTCCCTGCTCGTGGTCGACGAGGCGGCGTTCGTGCCCGACGAGGTCTATCAGGCGGTGCGGCCGATGCTCGCGGTCAGTCAGGGCCGCATCGTGCTCCTGTCGACGCCGAACGGCAAGCGCGGATTCTTTCACTTCGAGTGGGCCGAAGGCGGGGCCGACTGGCAGCGTACGCGGATCACGGCCCATGAGTGCCCGCGAATCGATCCCGTCTGGCTCGCCGCGGAACGCCTGAAGATCCCCGGCAACGTCTTCGATCAGGAATATCTCTGCGTGTTCGGCGAGCTCGAAGATTCGGCGTTTGCCTACGACGACATTCAGGCGGCGCTCAGCGACGACGTGGAGCCGCTCTACGCCCGGGAGGCCGCAGCATGACCGATACGCACACCCCCGCCATTCCGCATTACGTGCTTGGCCTCGACCTGGGCGAGAAGCGGGACTACACCGCCCTGTCGGTGCTGCGCCAGCGGGCCGTGCCCAACGGCCAGGTCCAGCAGAGAGCTGTCGGGTTCGATCTGACCCGGGGCGTGCAGTACGAGGCGGCGCCGGTCTATGACGCCGCCTACGACATCGTCCATCTGGACCGTTGGCGGGGCACCGGCTATCGCGTAATCGTGCCCAAGCTCGAACCCATCCTGCAGGACCTGCGCCAGGCTGGGCACCGTCTCCAACTCGACCAGGGTCGGTTCCGCTCGCAGGACCCGAACATCACGCTCCTGGTCGACTACACCGGCGTCGGGATCGCCGTCGTCGAGGACATCCGGGCCGCGGGCATTCGCTGCAAGGCCGTCACGATCCACGGTGGGGGCGCCGTAACCCGCGACGGCGACGACTACCGGATCCCCAAGCGCGAGCTCGTCGCCCGGGTGCAGATCCTGCTGGAGAACAAGCGCTTGAAGATCGCCAGCAGCCTCGGACTCGCCGAGGTGCTGACGGCCGAGCTGGAGAACTTCAAGGCCAAGAAGGCGACGCTGACCGGCCATGACACCTACGGGGCCGGCGCCGACTGGCGTGAGGGCAACCACGACGACCTCGTACTCAGCGTGGCGATGGCCGCCTGGTACGGCGAGCAGCACCCGCCAGGCGGGGACGCGTGGGCGGGTGATCTCCTGGTCTCGATGCACGGCGACGCCGACTACTGAAATACTCCGGGGCTCGCCAGCATCATGTAAAATAGAGCTAACAGAACTCAAGACGCCGCCTTGCAGATACCGCCCTTGAGCGAGCAGGGAACCTACCGGTTCCTTTTCGCCCAAGGGTTTTCTCGTGGCGTTACTTCTCGGCGAAGCCAGCGCGTCAGTCACATTGAATGTTGGCGGGCTCCTGCGCTCGTCGGACTTGGCGATCAACAAGCTCGAAGAGCTGACGCGCGCCGGGTCCGCGAAGAGCCAGATGCTCGGCGGCGGACTCCTGGCTGGCGGCACGGCGATTGCGGGTATGTTCGTTGCCGCGACGAACGAGAGCATCAAGTTTGGCGACCAGCTCGCCAACATCAATTCCATCGCCCAGGTCACGACATCCGAGCTTGCCGCGATCGGCGACGAGGTGCTCCAGTTGTCAGTCGACACGGGGCAGAGCGCGACGACGCTGGCGGCCGGCCTCTACGACATCTACTCATCGGGTTTTCAGGGCGCCGAAGGACTCAAGGTCCTCGAAGCATCGGCCAACGCCGCCAACGCCGGACTCACCAGCACCGAGGTGAGCGCCAAGGGCATCACCGCCGTTCTCAACGCCTACAACCTCACCGCCGACGATGCCGCGCACATCAGCGATGTGATGTTCCAAACCGTGAACGACGGCGTGATCACGTTCGACGAACTCGCCGCCAACATGGGCAACACGCTTTCGGTCGCCGACGCGCTGGGCATCTCGTTCGAGCAGCTTGCCGCTGGCTACGCGGTGATGACCCTCAACGGTGTCCCGGCGGCCCAGGTCGAAACGCAGATCGCGGGCCTGATGCGCTCGGCCCTGAACCCAACGCAGGCAATGACCGACGCGATCGGCGCCTATGGGTACGAGTCGGCGGCAGCCTTGATCGCCGCCGAAGGTATGCCGGGCTACCTGAAGTTCCTGACCCAAGCGGCGGGTGGTTCCGAGGAGCAGCTCTTCGCCCTGCTCGGCACGACGGAAGCAACCAACGCCGCCATCATCCTCGGCGCCGACGACGCGGCTGCCTATACCGCACAGCTCGAACGCATGGAAGCCTCGTCCGAGGGGCTTGGCGCCACACAGACTGCGCTTGCGAAGCAAATGGAGAGTACCGGGTTTAGCATCCGGCTCCTGAAGACGAACATCCAGGCCGCGGCGATCGCCTTCGGCGTGCAACTGGAGCCGGTGATTCGCGTTATCGCGCGGGCGATGACCTCGGCAATCAAGGTCTTCCTGAACCTCTCGAAGCCGGTCCAGCAGATCATCGCCGGCGTCACCGCATTGGTCGGCATCCTTGCTAGTGGCGCCGGCGCGTGGATCCTCTTCGGCTCCCAAATCAGGCTCGCCGCAGGGCTGTTCTTCAGCATTCTCGGTCCGATCGCGCTGGTCGCCGCCGCGATCGCGGCGCTCTACTTCGCTTGGGACCGCAACCTCTTCGGCATCCAGGACATCACCCGCAATGCGATGGAGGCGGTGACGGGCTACCTCGAACCCGTGCTCGACTTCTTCGGCGACCTCAAGGACGCCTGGGATGCGACGGCGCCAACATCTGACGTGATGGACAAAATCAACTCGTGGGGCGGCGTGGCGACGCAGAACATGTCGCTGGTCGAACGTGCGATCGCCGCGCTGGATATCGCCACCGGCGGCCTGGTGACGCGACTGCGCGAGATGACCGCGCTCGACATCGCGATCAGCGTCGGTAGCTTCATCTTTGATGGTCTGGCCGGCATCTGGGACGACATCGCCCGGCAGATCACCGGTATACCGCAGGGCACGCCAGTCACGCTCTCCGACGTCGCGGTGTCGATCCTCTCCTGGGCGCGCGGGGAGATCGCCGACGTCTGGGCACGTATCGAGTCATGGGCCACTGACGGCGGCACGAAACCGCTCACGCTGTCCGGCATCCTCGTCAACGTCGGTGAGTGGGCACGCGGCCAAATCGACGACCTCTGGGCAGCGGTCAGTGGCTGGGTACTGGGCACCGCAAGCGGTGATCCCGGCCTATCCGGCGACGGCACGGGTGGCGCCAGCCCAGACCGACAGTTCACCCTCGGCGGCATTCTCGTCAACATCACGGACTGGGCGCAAGGCACCATTGCCGACCTCTGGGGAACAGTCAAGGGGTGGTTCACGGGCGGCGGTGGGATGCAGTCCGCGCCTGGCGGCCAACGTGCTGCCGGTGGCGGTGGAATCATCATCCCCTCGGTATTGGTCGACATTGCCGGGTGGGCGCAGGGTCAGATTGCCGATTTGTGGGGCGCTGTACGCGGATGGTTCACCGGTGGTGGCGGAGGAATGACATCGGCGCCGGGCGGCATGCGGGCGACCGGTGGCGGCAGCATCGTCATCCCCAGCGTACTCGTTGACATCGCCGATTGGGCACAAGGGGAAATTGCTGATCTCGGCGCCAAGGTCACCGAGTGGGCAACGGCGGCCCTGGGCATCAGTGATTTTTCCGGAATCACGACCGTCATTCAGGCCAAGTTCAACGAAGCCTTGGGCAGCGCCTTCTCGCTGGGCGAGTCCGTCGGTAGCGGACTCGGCGCCGGCATCAATGTTGCTGCCCGTGTCGCCCAATGGCTTGCCGACCAGATCAACGGCATCAACCTCAACACTGTTGGGCAACAGGTGGGCACGAAACTTGGCGCCGCAATTGCGCTTGCCGTTGGGGGTGGAATTGGCTTCGACCAGCTGAAAGGCGCGTTCTTCGAAGGCATCGTCACCGCGCTCGGCGACGTGTCCTGGAAATCCGTGGGCATGTCGTTCTGGAATCTGTTCGAAGCCGTGATGAGCATGCCCACCGACTTCCTAGCGGGCGTCATCGAAGGCATCGGCACAGGCTTACTCGGCGCGATCCCGGATATCTCCTGGTCGGACATCGGGGCCGCGATCGAAGAAGGGTTCGTCGGCGCCTTTGAGGGGGTAGCAGCCGCTGTCGAGGGGGCGATGCTGCCGATTCTGAACGGCATCATCGACGGCGTCAACAGAGTCATCGAAACGATGAATCAGATTCCGGGCGTAGAGATCGACACGTTGACGAACATGCTGTCCGATGCCGAGCAGCAGGTGATCGACTTCGACAATTCGGTCAAGGCGGCGGTTGCATCAGTCCTTAGCCTGGGCTTGGCCGCAATCAAGGGCGGAGGCGACGCGGCCCTGTTCCGCCCAGCGGCCGGTGGTGCTGGCCCCGTCACTGAGCAGCCAGTAGGGCCGCTCCTTCAGGCGCCAGCAC
>JBGTNF010000018.1:0-3254 GCA_041743205.1 Thermomicrobiales bacterium
GGTTGCGGGGGGCGTAAAGGGGGGTGACGCTGTGGATCGGGGATGGGGTATCGGGGATCGGCGGGGCTGCGCCCCGCCGATCCAGGCGCTCGCGTATGGGCTGGGGAAGTACGCTCACCCTGATCTTGTAGGGAAGAGTGAGCGGATCGTTGCCGTTGTTGACGCCACACCGTGCCTGCCCGCGAGCGCGAAAGGTTGCCTGTCCAGAGCGCAGCGTGGGACCCTCGCGAGCGGTCGCCGACGACCCGAGCCAATAGCCATGACGTCTGCGGAGCGTCACGGGAGGGGTTACGCGAGCCAGATGTCGTGGCGTAATTTCGGGTCGCGGCTCGCTAGCCCTCCCCTACAGGCACGAAAAGCGCGTCGGTCGGTTCCGGCCATCCCAGGCACATATGCATGACGGAGTTACGACCAGGGGGAGACATGGCCGCGACATCGAGCACTGATCAGTACCAGACGGTGAAAGTGCCCTGGTATCGGCAAACGCGCGCCGAGGCCAGCCTGGCGTTCCTCCTGTTCGTCGCGCCGATGATCCTGGGCCTGACCGTCTTCACCTTCATCCCCATCGTCTGGGGAGCCTTGATCAGCTTTTCCGAGGCGCGCAATACAGTCAGCATCGGCGAATGGGTGGGGTTCGACAACTACCAGGCGATGCTCGGCAATCCCGAGTTCCGGCGCTCGCTGCGGACGATCCTCGTCTTTGCGGTGTTCATCGTGCCGCTGACCTTCTTCACGTCGCTGCTGCTGGCGATGCTGGTCAACAGTGCGGGATTCGGCAGCGCGTTTTTCCGCACCGTGTTCTTCATTCCAACGGCTATCTCGTACGTTATTGCCTCGATTGTCTGGAAGATGGGCATCTTCAACGGTGGGGCGTTCGGCTTCGCCAACATGGTCTGGTACTGGCTGGACGAGAATGCGCCGGTCGTGGCCTGGGTCGGCGAATCGGATCCCCCGTACTATTGGCTAGTGCTCGTCTCCGTGCGGCTCTGGCTCCAGGTCGGCTTCTACATGATTCTCTTCATCGCCGCCCTGCAGGAGATCGACCAGACACTGTACGAGGCGGCCCAGGTCGATGGCGCCCGTCTCGGTTGGCACACCTTCTGGACCATCACCTTCCCACTCCTGCGCAACACGTCGATCGCCGTACTCATGCTGAATTTCATCGCGGCGTTCCAGGCGTTCGACGAGTTCATCAACATCCTGGGCGGCGTGGCCTCGGCTGGCAACATCAGTCTCGCCCGGCCCCCGCTCGTTTACCTCTATCAGGTGGCGATTGGCCAACAGGATTACGGTCGCGGCTCGGCCGGGGCCCTGATCCTGACCGCGATCATCATCGCCGTCACGCTGATCCAGGGGCGCCTGTTCGGGTTCGGGAGGAAGTCATGAGTCGTTCGCCTGCTCCCGACGGCGGCAAGTGGGGAACGCTCCAGCACCCGCGAGCCAGTTCTTCACAGACCCTGGTCCTGCTGGGCGCAATCTTCCGGTATGCCTTGCTCATCTCCCTGGCGATCGTGTTCCTGTTTCCCTTTTACATCATCATTCGCAATTCCCTGATGACGCAGCCGGAAATCACCGCCTTCGACGCTTGGCAGTGGTGGCCGGAAAGCCCGCAATGGGCGAACTACCAAAACGTCTTCGAGGACCAGTCGATCTCGATGGCGACCGGCCTCCGGGTCTCGACGACGCTCGCGGTGATAAACCTGGTGCTGCAAACGCTGTTTGCCTCGATGGCCGGGTATGCGCTTGCCCGAATCCCGTTTCGCGGCAGCAACGTCATCTTCTTCCTGATCCTTATGACGCTGATGATCCCGGGCGCGGTGACGTTCGTCCCCACCTACGTGGTGGTATCGGAACTGGGCGGCATCAACACGCTCTGGGGGATCGTGGTGCCGGGGTTGTTCAACGCCTTCGCCACGTTCCTGTTCCGGCAGTTCTACCTGGACTTCCCGACCGAGATCGAAGAGGCGGGACGGCTCGACGGCAACAGCTACTTCGGCGTGTACTGGAAGCTGCTCCTGCCAAACTCGCTGGGGATCATGGCCGCGCTGGGCGTGCTGAGCTTCATCTACAGTTGGAACGCCTTCCTCTGGCCGGTGATCGTCGGTCAGTCGGAAGCCACGCGCACGGTGCAGGTGGTGCTCAGTTCGTACCTGACAGCCCAAACGATCGATCTCACCCGGCTCTTCGCCGGGGCCGCGATCGGCGCGGCGCCGCTGGTGATCGTTTTCCTCGTGCTTCAGCGCTACATCGTCCAGGGCGTGCGGATGTCCGGCATCAAGGGGTGAGGCCAACGAGCAACCATCGGCAGTTGTAGGGGCGGACCAGCGGGCATCTGACCTGGACGTGCTCACAAGTTCCGTGCCCGCGTGTGTCCGCCCGCTCGCTCCGCAATCTCCGGCTCGTGTGTGCCGGCTATTCTGACAACCGACCGGCGGCAACAGTGCATCTGGTTGGATGACTTCCGGCTCATAGGGCTCAAGCCGGGCAACCTTGAGCGGGAGGGCATACACGAGCAGGGAACACCCAGATTGCTTACGCTTCGTGCTCGTTAGCCCTCCCCTACGAGTGGCCATTGCCGTCCAGTTGTGACCGCACCGAGCAGTGCCAAAGCACACTATCCGTCTCACGACTCGATACAGCCTTTTCCGATGTCGCCTCGTCGGATACAGTTCTCGCCAGAGGAGGAACGCGCGCCCATGCAACTTTCCGGTGAATACACGTTCGACGCCCCGCCCGAGCGGGTCTATCACCTCATGCTCGATCCCGATATCCTGATGGCCTGCCTGCCGGGCTGCGAACGGCTCGATCTCGTCGGCGAGGACGAATACACGGCGACGATGACGATCGGCGTCGCCATGATCAAGGGCAAGTACGAGGGCCGGGTCAAGATCAGCGACAAGCAGGAACCGACCTCGTACCGGATGCTGATCGAGGGCAAGGGCCCCCAGGGCCAGGTCTCAGGCGAAGGGCTGATCGAGTTCTCGGCCACGGAGACGGGGACGCTGGTGAAATGGTCCGGCGAACCGCAAATCCGGGGCACGCTCGCCCGGATCGGCAGCCGGGTGATCCAGCCGGCGTCCAAGATGATCGTCGGGCAGTTCTTCAAGTGCCTCGACCAAACCGCCACGAAGTCCGAATCGTGACGTGGCCAGCCACACCAAGCGCGACGACAACTGGCCACTGCCTAACGCCGGGGAGCACATCTACATGACTGAATCGGTTTCGATCACCACCACCATCAACGGCAAGGAACG
>JBGTNF010000019.1:0-7222 GCA_041743205.1 Thermomicrobiales bacterium
GCGACGGCTTTGCCAACGTGGCCGATGCCGTGGGCAGCGGGCGCGCGAACTGGGTCTAGCACAAACGGGCGGCCCCCGCACGGCTGGAGCCGATTTTTCGACGAAAAATCGGAGACGCCGCAGGCGTCGGCCGTGTCCTGCAGGGAAACCAGACCAGAGGCTGGCGCCTCTGGTCGTTCGGATCGCGACATCGCGGGCGGGCGGAGCCTCCGATTTTTCGCCGAAAAATCGGCTCGTCCGGCGCCCCGCCTGACCAAGGGAGTGGCGGTTACAACCCTTTCGCCCTGTAGCTGTCGGCCACCTTGCGGATCGAGACGAGGTAGGCTGCCGTGCGCAGATCGTGCACGTCATCGCGACCGTGCCAGACGGCGCGCATGGCCTGGTAGGCCGTGCGCATCGTGTCGTCGAGGCCGGACCGGACGAGTTCCAGTTCATCCGCACCGCGCAGGTACTTTTCCTTGAAATTCGGAGTCATCGACCAGCGATGCTCCAGCATGTCGTCGAGCCGCTCGAGTTCGTCGACCAGCAACTGGTGCCGCGCTTCCTCTGCCCGCCGCTGCATGCGACCGAAACGGATATGGGACAGGTTCTTCACCCATTCGAAGTAGCTGACCGTCACGCCGCCGGCATTGGCATACATGTCGGGAATGATGACCACGCCCTTGTTGCGCAGCACCTCGTCGGCACCCGCCGTCGTGGGGCCGTTCGCCGCCTCGATGATCAGGGGCGCCTTGATGCGGTCCGCGTTGCCGATGTTCAGCACCCCTTCGAGCGCGGCCGGGATCAGGATGTCGCAGTCATGTTCAAGCAGCGTGGCGCCATGCGTGTCATGCGTCGCGGTCGGGTAACCGGACACGCCGCCGTGGCCCGCGATCCACGTCTTCACATCCTCGACGTCCAGCCCGCCTTCGGCATAGAGCGACCCGTCGTGTTCGATGATGCCGGTGACGATGCACCCGTCTTCCTCGCTGAGGAACTTGGCGGCGTGGTAGCCCACGTTGCCCAGACCCTGCACGATGACGCGCTTGCCCGCGAGCTTGCCCGAGAGGTTGGCCTTGGCCACATCCTCGGGGTGACGGAAGAATTCGCGCAGGGCGAACTGCACGCCCCGGCCCGTCGCCTCTGTCCGGCCCTGGATGCCGCCGGCATTGATCGGCTTGCCGGTGACGCAGGCGGCGCCGTTGATGTCGGTGGTGTTCATCCGCTTGTACTGGTCGGCGATCCAGGCCATTTCACGCTCGCCGGTGCCCATGTCGGGGGCCGGAACGTTCTGGGCGGGGTTGATCAGGTCGCGCTTGATCAGCTCGTAGGCGAAGCGGCGGGTGATCTGTTCCAGCTCGTGTTCGTCCCAGTCGCGCGGGTTGATGCAAAGTCCGCCCTTGGATCCGCCGAAGGGCGCGTCGACCAGCGCGCATTTGTAGGTCATCAGGGCCGCAAGGGCCTCGACCTCGTCCTGATGCACGGAGAGGGCGTAGCGGATGCCGCCCTTGACCGGTTCCATGTGTTCGGAATGGACCGCGCGGTAACCGGTGAAGGTATGGATCGCCCCCCGCAGGCGGACGCCGAAGCGCACCACGTAGGTCGCGTTGCAGACCCTGATCTTTTCCTCCAGCCCCGGTGACAGGTCCATCAGCTTGACCGCGCGGTTGAACATGATGTCGACGGATTCACGAAAGCTGGGTTCGGGCTGTGCCGTGTCGGTCTGGGTCATCTGTTTTCCTTCCCTGATGCCGGATCGCGGCACGAGTGGTGCCGCGCATGTCCTAGGCCTAACCCAAATCGGGTCCGACCCCAACACATCAGTAAAGGCCCTTCAAACAGGTTAACCGGACCCTGCAATCCGGCGCCGGAATCGCGGAAATGTCGCCGGGGTCGCCACAGTCCGGCAAGGGTTGACCCGATTGTCGGCGCACACCGCGCGAACCTGCACGGCTCTGCCAGCGCACCGCCCTAATTTTGCCATGCGCAAATGGTTTAACATGATGGTTCGCAACGGGATTCAACCCGGGCGATGCGGATCCCACGGGGATCCCTGGCATGGGAAGACAGACGATGAGACAGAGACATCAGTCGGCACGGATCTCTCGCAAGGGGCCGGTGCGCCACCTTGAGACCTTCGTGCGGTCGGAAGACGGCAACCTGTTCGTGCTGGCCGTGCCCCTGATCCTCATCATGGCGATCTGGGGTGGCATCGCGGTCGATCTGATGCACTTCGAATCCCGACGGGCGATGCTGCAGGGCGTCACCGACCGCGCCGTGCTGGCCGCCGCGAACCTGAACCAGACGCAGGATCCCAAGCTCGTGGTGCGGGACTATTTCGCCAAGGCCGGCATGGCCGACCAGCTGGCAGGCGATGCCATCGTCAGCCAGGGCTACAAGCGGCGAGAGGTCACGGTCTCGGGTGACTACGAACTGGACACCTTTTTCATGCGCTACCTCGGTGATACCTACAAGACGCTGTCGGCGCGGACAATCTCGACCGCCATGCAGGGCGTCGGCGCAGTCGAGGTGTCACTGGTGCTTGACCTCTCGGGCTCTATGGCGAACAAGATCGGAAACACCACGACGACGCGGATCGTAAAACTTCGGTCCGCCGCCTCCAGTTGACACCTCGTCTCACTCAGTGATAGCGTGACTGTTGCGTCGTGTCGCGTCTTCCACTTCGTCAGGCTCACCCGATGTTCCAGGAATTCTCCCCTTCCAGCGCCGCCCCGGCGCTGACGACCCATCAGCTCGCCGTCCACTACGGCAACCGGCCCGCCCTGGAGGACATCTCGATCAAGATTCGCGCCGGCGAGGTCGTCGGGTTGCTGGGCCCGAACGGGGCCGGCAAGAGCACGCTGCTCAAGGTGATCGCCGGGATGGTCCCGGCCTCGCACGGTTCGTGCTCGTTCCACGGCCACGAGATCCGGGGGCCACAGGCGGGCATTACCTACGTGCCCCAACGGGCCGGGGCGGTGTGGACGTTCCCGATTTCCGTGCTCGATGCCGTACTGCTGGGCCTGGCGCGGTCGACGCCCCGGTTCCGGGCGTTCAGCGGCAACGAACGCGGCCAGGCGCTGGCGGCGTTGCGTCACGTCGAAATGGAGCGCTACGCCGATGTCCAGATCGGGGCGCTCTCGGGCGGCCAGCAGCAGCGCGTTTTCCTCGCGCGCGCCCTGCTCGCCTGCGGATCGGTCCTGCTGCTGGACGAGCCGTTCACGGGAGTCGACGTCCCTACCCAGCAGCTGTTCGTGTCGCTGTTCGATGACCTGAAGGCGCGCGGTACGGCGATCGTCTACGCCACGCACGATCTCGACCAGGCGCGGCAAACTTCGGACATGGTGATGCTGATCAACCGGCGGCTGATCGCCAGCGGGCCGCCCAATGAGGTTTTCCGGAGCGCGACGATCCAGGCAGCGTTCGGCGGGGCCGTGCTCGTGATCGACCATTCGGAGGACCGCGAAGCGGCGGCAATCGGCGCCCGTGAGGCGGTCCGGTGATGTCCTGGCTCACCGAACCGTGGTCGCACGCGTTCATGCAGCACGCCTTCCTGGCGATCATGCTGGTCGGGCTGATCTGCGGCGTGATTGGCGTCTTCGTGATCCTGCGGGGCCTAGCGTTCCTCGGCGATGCGCTGGCGCACGCGATCTTTCCCGGCGTGGTGGTGGCCTTCATCCTCGGCGGCAACTTCCTGATCGGCGCAGTGATCGCCGCCGTCATCGTGTCGTTCGGGATCGGGGCGATCAGCCAGGGCTCCCGGCTGACCAACGACACGGCGATCGGGGTGATCTTCGCCGGCGGGTTCGCGCTCGGCGTGGCGCTGCTCTCGACGCAGCAGAGCTACGCGCGGGACCTCAACTCGTTCCTGTTCGGGTCGATCCTGAGCGTGCGGCGGGAGGACCTGCTGCTCACCGGGGCGGTCGGCGGGATCGTGTTGTTGGTGGTCTTCTGGTTCCGCCGCGAGTTCACCAGCCTGTCGTTTGACCGCTCGTTCGCCCAGAGCAGCGGCGTCAACCTGTGGGTGTTCGACCAGCTCTTCCTGGTGGCGCTGGCGATGGCGATCGTGATTTCGCTGCAAACGGTGGGCAACGTGCTGGTGCTGGCCATGCTCGTGACGCCGGCCGCCACCGCGCGAATGCTGACGGACAGGTTGCGGACGATGGTGGCGCTCTCGGCCACGATCGGGATGGCGAGCGGCGTGGCCGGGCTCTACGTCTCGTACTACCAGGGGGCTCCGTCCGGCGCAGCGGTGGTGCTGGTGGCGACGGCGGTCTTCGTCGTCGTCTTCCTGCTGGCCCCGGAATCCGGCGTCATCACCTCTCGCGTGCGGCGGCGGCTGCACCACGGGCACCCGGAACGCGACCAGTTCGAGGACGATGCGTTGCCGGTGTAATCGAGGGATCAATCGTAGGAGCGAGCCTCCCTGACGATTGGGCGGGTCGCTTCAGAGGTCGAAGCGGTGACGAGGGCCCGCTTCGATACGGGCCTTGCCATGACGAAATGTGTCATCGAAACGGTCGATTAATAGAATGCTGTCCCGAGTCGCGGGGCTAATCCAGCCGATTGCTTCAATTGCGTCATTGTGCATGTCCATGACGCTAATGGTTGTCTGCTGGGCAGGGACATCGACCCCATCCCAGATTGGCTCGAAGTGAAAAACCCGGTTGCGCAAATATCGCTGAGTATCGCAGCGTCGGTGAATGTCGCCCCGGATCCGCTTGGCGTTCGTCATGTGAGGAAAGGCATGCTTGAGGAGCCGAGCCCTACCAGGCATCCAAAAGGAACTGTGATACGGATCGGAAAGCAGAGTCGTCCAACAGCCGAAACTGAGTTCGGCAATGATCCGTCCTGCACTGTCTGGTCGACCTCGCTCCGACAACCGGTGTTTTGCTGCCTGGACCTGCCGTGGCTGACGTTGTTGGAGGACTCCTGGCTGATCGAACCAATACTCGGCGCCATACGAGTCTGTCGCCGCCCGGTGAATTGCATTTCGCAGCGTGATCTCAAGGGCGTTGAGTGATGGATAGAGCGCCTCACACAGCGAAATATTCCAAAGGTAGTTTGCGACCGTCTCTCGATCGGTTCCATTCGGGGACCTGTATCGCTCGATTCTGGGATCGGATACCGCGTGCCTGAAGTCATCAAAATACGTCAAGACTTCGGCCTTTCGATCCTCTGAAATTCTTTGACAATAGAAGCGGTAAATGCGATCATTTCAGTGTATTCTCCAAGGTATCCCTCCTTCACTTTCGGGCGAGTGTGATGGCCCTGGGGTATTGCGTTAAGCGATGTCGCATTGGCAGCTAGCCGAGATTCGTTGCGGACACGGAACGTGTGTAGTGATGTCGCCGCAGACACCGCGAACGGGACCGGTTCGAGGTCGACGCGCTGCCGGTGTAAGGTGCACATTGATGCCGTTCGGTAGGGGAGGCCCCGTGTGGCCTCCCGAAGATCGGGTGTGCGCGGGCCGGCACACAGGCCGGCCCCTACGAATTGGTGGAAATCAGGATCAATTCGACTTGCGCGGGTCGAGGGCGTCGCGCAGGCCGTCGCCGATGTAGTTGATGGCCAGCACGGTCAGGAAGATCAGGGTGCCCGGAATCAGCGCCTCGTGCGGGTAGAGCTCCAGGTAATCCTTGGCCTGGAACAGCATCTGGCCCCAGGTCGGCACGTCGGACGGGAAGCCGAGGCCGAGGAACGAGAGCGCCGATTCGGTGATGATCGCGCCGCCAACTTCCAGCGTCGCGGCGACGATGATCGGGCTCAGCACGTTCGGCAGGATGTGCCGGTTGATCAGGTTCGAGCGCGTCGCGCCGATCGAGCGCGCCGCCTCCACGAATTCCTTCTCCTTGACGCTCAGGAAGCTGGCCCGCACGAGGCGGGCCGTTTGCATCCAGGCCAGGGCCGCGATCACGATCACCACGAGGAGGAAAACGCCGACGTTCCGGGAGCCGAAGACATCCTCGGCGAAGTTCTGCATCGACTCGCGGAAAAGGTAGGTGATCAGGAGCAGCAGCGGCAGCTGCGGCAGGCTGATGAAGAGGTCGGTGACGCGCATCAGGAAGCTGTCGGTGAAGCCGCCGAAGAACCCCGCCAGGGCGCCGACGATGGTGCCGATGGCGATCGCCACGAAGGCCGCGACCAACCCGACCGCGATCGAGATCCGGCCGCCGTAGAGGACGCGAGCGAGCATGTCCTGCCCCAGCGAATCGGTGCCCATCGGTTGCGCCAGCGACGGCGACAGGCCCTGGTCGAACGCGAACGGGGCGTTAACCTCTTCGTTCCAGAACAGCGGGCCCAGGAGTACGGCGATGGTGAAGAACCCGAACACGACCAGCCCGGCCATGGCCAGCTTGTGATGCCGGAACTGCCGCCAGGCGTTGTTCCACAGCGATCGTTGCTCGCGCACCCGCGCCAGGCTCATCTTCGGCTCGCCGGCCTTTTCAAGCGCCGATTGGTTGACTGCTGGCTGTTGAACGCTCGTCATTCAGGCCGCCTCCCGAAGTGATCTCGTGCAGGTCGTGGGTCGACCGGCGCCGGGCGCCGGTTGCGTGCGTCGGCGCATCGTGGGTTCGTGGATCGCGATGCGCCGGAGGGAACCGGCCGTGCCCGACATCACCGTCCGCATCATGTGTACTTGATTCGTGGGTCGAGCAGGGCGTAGAGCACATCGGCGAGGACGTTGAAGAGGACGACCAGGATCGACACCCCAAAGGTGATCGCCATCACCACGGGTACGTCTTTCGACTGGATGCCGTCGATCAACGCCCGGCCGACGCCGGGAATCCGGAAGATTTGCTCGGTGATGACAGCCCCACCGACGACCGCCGGAAGCTGGATCGCGATGATCGTGATCACCGGGATCATCGCGTTGCGCATGATGTGCCGGAACACGACCCACTTCTCGCGAAGTCCCTTGGACCGCGCCGTGCGCACGTAATCCTGGTTGAGCGTTTCCAGCATGGACGCGCGCACGAACCGCGTCAGCTGCGCCGACCCGAACAGCGCGAGCACGGTGATCGGCATGATTGCCTGGGTAATCCGGGTCCACCCGGTCGCGGTGCTGTCGTAGACGAAGGGCAGCCAGTCCAGCTGGACACTGAAGAGCAGGATCAGGAGCAGGCCGGAGAAGAAGGTCGGGATGCTGAAGCCGATGAAGGCGAAGGTGGTGGCGATGTTGTCGAACAGCGAGTATTGCTTGAGAGCCGAGATCACGCCGACCGGGATCGCGATCAGGACG
>JBGTNF010000020.1:0-2586 GCA_041743205.1 Thermomicrobiales bacterium
GGCGCGGGTGAATCCGGAGGCGAGGACGGAGGCTGATCCGCGCCGATTGGCGGAGGGGCCTTCGGTGTGGACATGGCGGTCGACGGCACGGCACGCGTCGCCGAGGTATCACCGGCTGCCCCGGCGGGAGCCTGGTAGGCGGCCAGCAGCACCCCGCAGGCCGGGCAGATGACATCGGTGATGGACACGTGCGCGATACACGCGCCGCAGGTTGGAACCGACGTACCGGTGGCTAGCGAAAGGTTGGGATGGGACATCGAACGGGCCCTTGAATGAGGCAGCGCCGGACAGACCGGAGGTCTGGCACGATGCCGCGAGCGGGTAGGCTGTCGTACGCTGGCTATGATATACAACGGTCCCGCCGGTTCCCCGCGCCACACCCGGTCCGGGCAGACCCGCGTGGCCCCTGATCCAGATGATGACGTCGAAGCCGCCCCGCCCAGTTCAGTGGGCCATCGACGCGGAGAGGTCCCGAATTCCGTGAACACCCCACCCGGCGCCTCGCTGCCGGACGATCGGGCGCAACCTGACCGCAACGACGGTCGGCCGCTGATCTTCTGCGGCATGTGCGGCGGCCTCAACCCCGCCAGCAATTACTACTGCGCCGCCTGCGGCACCACCCTCGTCGACGCCTTCCACGCCACCGAGGGGTTGCGGGTCTACGAGCGGCCCGATTCTGCCTCGCGCCTGATCGAGATCATCGCCTCCGGAACCGAGCTCGACACGGTCGAGCAAACCGACCCGCACGAGGATTTCGTCCGGGTCCGGCTCGAATCGGGCAAGCTTGGCTTCATCCGGATGCAGGAGGTGGCCGCGCTCGCCGCCGGCCCCGGCGAGGTCCAGGGCTACGTCCCGCCGGACATCAACACCAACGCCCGTGGGTGCGTGTCGCAAACGGGCGCGCTCGGCGCGTTGGCCCTGGTGCTGGTGCTGGGCGTGCTGCTGCTGTTCATCATGGTCAACTCGAACACCTACGACCAGGGCACGATGCTGATCCTGGGTTGTTTCGGGCTCGGTCCGTTGCTGCTGATTACGGTCGCGATCTACCTCTATGCGCAAAGCCGCGACAACCGGCTGGACGCCGACGACGAG
Organism: Thermomicrobiales bacterium; assembly: GCA_041743205.1. Taxonomy (GTDB): domain Bacteria; phylum Chloroflexota; class Chloroflexia; order Thermomicrobiales; family UBA6265; genus JACCYX01. The sequence continues at coordinate 1,093 of JBGTNF010000020.1, forward strand.
GACGCCCGCCAAGCGACCACCGACCGCGAAGAAGCGTCCGGGCCGTAACGGGCGCCAATGCGTCCCCAGAAGCCCTTTGTGGTATGCCGGACTGGCGCTCAAAATCCTGGCGCGAAGCGCTTGAACGTCATTCCGCAACGAGCCTGCGGCTCGTTGCGGAATCTCCCGCCGCGGCGGTAGTGGAGCCGTGTTCGCTGCGGCGAAGAAATCCCTCTGGTCGCTGGCGCCTCGCTTCGCTGCCCGACGGAATGACATTCAAGCGCTTCGCGCAGACCTGCTTCTTACTCGCGTGTCCATCGGGGCCGGCAGCTCGAAATGACGATGAATGACTCTGTATTTGGAAAGGAGACCCGGATGGACGTCCGCGGCAAACTCGAGGGCCGGCAGATTTTCATGCTGCACGGCGTGCCCTACCACCGCGTCTTCTACAGTCACCGCGACGACCCGGACACCGTGCTCCAGTGCCAGCTCGCGGAGCACGAGTTCGATGGCGACCTCGCAGTGGGTGACCCGGTGGTCATCACCTACCTCATGAAGACGGTGCTCGAAATGCGCCGGGACCCGTCCGCCTCGCAAGGACTCCAGCCATGACCAGCGTTGCCACCGACCGGCTCCATGATGCCCGGCGCCTCGTCTCGCGCCTCGGCGCGGTGGGCAGCCGGGAACGGGTGCTCGAACGCGAGCAGTTCTTTCCCAACCCGATCGAGCAGGTCTTCGCGCCGTTCGCAGACGCGGGCAACCTGGAAGCGATCACGCCGCCGTGGCTCCACTTCCGGATCATCTCGGAACTGCCGATCGCGATGAAGCCGGGGGCGATCATCGAGTACCGGCTCCGGTTCCACGGCGCGCCGGTCCGCTGGCGCACGGTGATCGAAACCTGGGATCCGCCCCACCGCTTCACCGATGTCCAGCAGCGGGGGCCGTTCTCGCTGTGGCATCACACGCACACCTTCGAGCGGGTGGAAGGCGGCACGCTGGCCCGTGACCGCGTGCGCTACCGGGTCGGCTTCGGCCCGTTCGGCGAGATCGCCCACGCCCTCTTCGTGGGCCGCGACCTGGAGCGCATCTTCGACTTCCGCCGCGAGGCCATGCTGGCCCTGGTCACCTCGTAGGGTGAGCACACGAGGCGTGACGAGAAGGGGCAAACGCGATGCTTGGCGCATTTCGGAAGAGCTTGGCCCGCCGAAGTTCAGCGGAAGCTGCGATCCCGCTGTCGATTCCCAATGAAGGAGTCACGTCGGAAGACGTGTTGCACGAAGCCGCAGCGAGATTCCTCGACGCACAAATCAGCACGCTCGATGTTCTCGACAGTAGAACGGTTGGCATCTTCACCGTCGCCAGCACGATCCTCCTCCTGACGGTGGGTCTGTTTGACCTGACCTCCGACGACGTCTCGGTGCAGGCAACCTGGCTGCTCCGAAGTGCCCTGGCGAGTTACGTAGTGCTCCTGGCATTTGCCTGGCGTGGTTCCCGGATTCGAGCACTCGAATTTCG
>JBGTNF010000021.1:0-9677 GCA_041743205.1 Thermomicrobiales bacterium
CGCCTGCCCCATCGCCGACGGCCCAGCCCGTTGAGCGTGGCCACGGCGAGCGCCTGCGCGCCTCCCCGCTGGTCAAGCGACTGGCCGAAGAGCACGGGATCGACCTGACCCAGGTGGCGGGCACAGGTCCCGGCGGGCGGATCATCAACAAGGACATCGCCGACTTCGTTTCGGGCGCCAAACCGGCCCCGCAGGCGGCCGCTTCATCTCCGGAGCCGGCGACCCAGCCAGCCGCTGCAACGGCTTCCGACGCCGCGCCGGAAGCGCTGTCGGGCGCCAGTCCGAGCAAGGGCACGAAGGTCGACCTCTCGCGGATGCGACGCACGACCGGCAAGCGGATGACCGAGTCGAAACTTGGCATCCCGCATTACTACGTCACGACCAGCGTCGACATGACCGCGGCGATGGAGTTCCGGACGACGATCAACGCCGCGCTGGCCGAATCGGGCGGCAAGGTGTCGGTCAACGACCTGATCGTCAAGGCCGCCGCCCTTGCCCTGCGCGATCATCCCGACGTGAATACCTCGTGGGAGAACGGCGAGCTCTACCAGCACGATGCGATCGACATCAACATCGCGATCGCGATCGACGGCGGCCTGATCGCCCCGTTCATCCCGTCCGCCGACGGCAAGAGCTTGGGCGCGATCTCGGCGATGGCGCGTGACCTGGGCAAGCGGGCGCGTGAAGGCGGCCTGAAGCCGGAAGAGTTCCAGGGCGGCACCTTCACGATCAGCAACCTGGGCATGTTCGATGTGGATGAATTCATCGCCGTCATCAACCCGCCGCAGGCGGCGATCCTGGCGATCGGGTCGGTGGCTGAGACCCCGGTGGTCCGCAACGGCAAGGTTGCAGTGGGCCAGGTGATGAAGATTACCCTCTCCGCCGACCACCGGGCGCTCGACGGCGCGCAGGTGGCGACGTTCCTGCAATCGGTCAAGACGTACCTGGAGCAGCCGATGCTGCTGGCGATTTCCTGATCCGGCGGCTGTGGGAGAACGTGAGCGGGGCTGGCCAGTCGCCAGCCCCGTTTTCGTTGTTCGATCATGACGATTCGTGGCGCAACGGGGCGCCGATACGGGGTGCAGGGCAATGACGGGATTCGAATGGTTTCTGCTCGTGGTGGTGGTGATTGCCGTGCCGCTGGTGGTGGCGGTGGTGGTGACGCTGTGGACCCTGGAGCAGGCGCGGCAGCGCAAGCGCCAGAACCGGGAAACGCCGGACGCGGCGGCCGGCCCGGTCAAGCGCCAGGCGACGCGTTCAAGCGCGGATTCGGGTATCGCGGCTTCCACCGCGGCAACCGGCGACGGTTCAACGCCGGCGCGGGATACGGATGGCCGTTCCGACAATCCGGGGACGAGTGACGCCACGCCGGACAGCGGTTCTCCCAATACGGGCGGTTCTGGAAGCAGTGGCGGGAGTTCCGGGTCGGACGGCGGCGGTGCCGGCTCAGACGGCGGCAGTTCAAGCAACTAGATCGCTGGATGTTTCACGTGAAACATTCGGGCCAATGCCCCTGGACTGACACGGCGTGACCCGAATGAGTATGCTTGTCAGTCGTGTCGAGAGCGCCAGTTCGGCAGGCGTAGCTGGTCGATTGCAGGAGAAGTTGATTCGTGGCAAATATCGAACGCACCCTGGTCATCCTCAAACCCGACGCCGTGCAGCGCTCGCTGTCCGGGGAAATCCTTGGCCGCTACGAGAAACGTGGGCTGAAGATCGCGGCCATGAAATTCGAGATTGTTTCACGTGAAACAGCCGAGCGCCACTACGGTGAGCACGAGGGCAAACCATTCTTCGACGGGCTGGTCGCCTACATCACGTCGGCGCCGTCGGTTGTGATGGTTCTCGAAGGTCCTGACGCCATTGCCATCACCCGGACGACCAACGGCGCCACCAGGCCTGCAGACGCGGCGCCGGGCACGATCCGGGGCGATTTTGGACTGACGATTGGCCGCAACCTCGTGCATGCGTCCGACAGCGTCGAGAGCGCGGCCAACGAAGTCGTGAACTTTTTCGGCGGCGGCGGGATCGTCGAGTATGCTCGCGACATCGATCTCTGGCTCGTCGAGGACTAGACGTCGAAGCGAACCGGAAAAGCGTCAAGGCGGTTGGGGTCGATTGACTCCAACTGCCTTTCTCGCGTTTTGGCGCCTGCCTTTGGTCGAGCTGGGTGGCCGTGATTGATCGAGTGAGGCGAGGCGGTGTCCGTTTGGGAGAGTCGGGCATCTTCGGCGAGCGTCGGGCAGGATGCCGTGAAAGGGTTGTTCAGCCCGATGCCGGCGCCAGCGATGCATGCGCCGGTAACCATACCGGGATTGTTCGTCGATCTCATTATCGTCTTCATCGCGATCCGGTAGTCCGTCCTGATCGCCGGCTCGTCGGGGTGGACGGGCTACACGTAGGCGGCCCTGGTACGGTCCGCCACCTGGTGGATGCACCGTGGGTACGTTTGCCTGGCCATCGAGGGTGGTCGTCGCCCGGTCGGGATTCGCGGCGCTTGCGGCTGTATCTGGTAGAGCGCCGTTTCATCGCCACGCCGCGCAACCCTGCATTCGGGGAGACGCGTGGGATGTGTTTCACGTGAAACATTTGGTCAGTAAAGCCGCAAACGCGCTGATCGTTTGGACAAGCGCATCGGAATCCTCGAATTCCGCGAGGATCCGGGGATCTGTGTCCCTGCCAGGCCTGGCCCAGCTGGCGACCGGCACTGAAGAAGCTTCCGTTCCGGCAACACTCGCATGGACGAACAGCCCGTAACCGGGAGGAATTCAACGCTACGTTCCTACTGAGGGGGATCGGAACGTGTATCGGACGCAAGCTTGCGGGCAGGATGTGGGATCGGGCTGGACCGAGGAACGATCAGTCGTCCGTGATGTGGATGAGGTTGGGCTGGGCGTTGAAGTACGACATCAGGTCGGCCAACAGGTCGCGCAACTCCTGATCGGTCGCGCCGGTGGTGATCGGTCGGCGGTCGTTGAAGGGCAGGCCGCTGAACTTCTCCCGCCCGGCGCCGGAGCGGTTGTCGGTGCGCGAGGAGCGACGGTAGACCTCGGCAAAGAGGTCGACGCCGTCGCTGGTGACGAACAGGGCGTGGTTGCTATCGATTTCCAGGCCGAGCACGCCTTGCTCCGGCGTGTCGATCAGGTGGGGGTAGCCGCGCGGCACGCGGCCACGGTAGCGATCGGCGGTGACCTCCATCATTGGCAACAGGCGATCGCGGAGCAGGGTAAGGGAATCGACGGTCACGGTGGGAAACTCCTTGGGGGCATTGCCTGGGCCAGAAGTCCGGTGGTTCGACCCTGGACTCCTGACAACGACATCATCGCTCCAAGTATTGTCCCGTTCGATCCCGATGTCCACGCGGTGACAGGCCGAAGCTTGGCCGGCACGAGACCGGCCAGTACGAACGCGGGCTTGCGTATATTCCGACGTGTTTCACGTGAAACACCCCTGCCACGCACTTACGCGCCGTCAGTCTCCCTGGCCGCCAGCCGGTTCTCCTCGCTCAACTGGCTGGCGCGCGGCGTAACCTGCCCCGCGTACTTGTTGTTGAGCTTGTCGCGGTAGGGCGTCATCACCGGCGACGACACCGTTTCGAACGAGAACGCGCAGATGCGCATGCCGGGGTAGAGCGCCACCGCCATCCGGCCCAGGTTACTCAACTCCATGGTGGCGGTTCCAATCCAGCCCGGTTCGAACACGGCTGCGGTCGAGTGCACGGTAATGCCGAGGCGGGCGATGCTGGACCGCCCTTCGAGACGGCCGAGGAGGTCGTCCGGCAATTCCAGCGATTCCATGGTCGACGCCAGCGCGAAGTCGCCCGGCTGCATGATGAACGGCTCGTCGGCCGGCACTTCGATCGTCCGCATCGCGTCGCCGATCGACTGCGGGTGGCGAGGGTCGATGAAGCTGAACCGGCTGTGCTCGAAGACCATGAAGGTCGTGCCGAGCCGGAAGTCCACCGACACCGATCCCAGTTGCGTGGGCAGGTCAGGATACGGATCGATCCGAATCGTGCCCGCCTCCATTGCCTTCAGGATATCCCGATCGGAGAGCACCACCACCAGCGAACCACTTTCCCGCGCAGCGGCGCGACATAAGATGCAAAATTGTACCCGTACGAACGCTGTCAGCCGGGACAGCGCGTGCTGCCGATAGTACCATCCGTACACTCCTGCCGGTGATCCACCCCTGCAATTGGCGCGTTAGACTGGACATGTGCGTACTCGTATCCACTTTCGATCCACCCAAGGAACGCAACCATTGGCCACCTTGACCGACGCCCCTGCGACCGCCCTCCCCGGAATCGGCGACCCGGCCCCCGACGCCATCGTCGAAACCCTCAACGGTGACACCGTCGCGCTTTCCACCCTGTGGAGCGGCGCTGACCGCGGGCTCGCGATCGTCTTCCTCCGCCACTACGGCTGCCCGTTCTGCAAGGAACACGCCCGCGAAATCGATTCCCACAGCGCCGACCTGCGCCACGCCGGCGTCGCCGTGGCGCTGATTGGCTGTGGCTCAAGCGATGAGGCGCGCCGCTTCCGGGATGACCTGCGGCTCAACATCCCGCTGTTCAACGATGCCGAACGCGAAGCCTACGCCGCCTACGGGTTGGGGCTGGCCAGCGCCGGTTCCCTGCTGAATCCGAAGGTGATGGCCGGTGGAGTCCGGGCCGCCGCCAAGGGGTTCCTGCCGAAACGATCGAGCGGTCACCCGCTGCAACTCCAGGGCCAGTTCCTGATCGGTTGCGACGGCGTGATCAGGTCCGCGTCGCGGCCCGCCGTGATGAGCGACATCCCGCCCGCCAGCGACCTGCTCGCCGAGGCGATGTCGTTGCCCTGGTCGTGAGCGCGATCGATCAACGCGATCTCTGGATTGCCGCCTACGGCGCGACGCCGGAGCCGGCTTCGAAACCATCGGCGTTCGTGGAATCGTGCCTGCCGCTCCTGCATCCTGGTGCACGTGTCCTCGAACTCGGGTGCGGCACCGGCGTGGACGCCGAGACGTTCGCGCGGGCCGGGCACACGGTGCTTGCCACCGACTTCGTGCCCGGGGTGATCGAGGCGAACCGGACGCGACTCCGGGACGTGCCCAACCTGGCGTTCGAGATGCGGCGGATCGACTGGCCGTATCCCGACCCCGATGGGGCATTCGACGCGGTCTACGCCCACCTGACCCTGCACTACTTCACGCATGACATAACGTTGGCCATCATCGCCGAGATCCGCCGCGTGCTCCGGCTCGGTGGACTCCTCCTGTTCGCCTGCAAGTCGCCCGACGATCCCGCCTGGGGTAACGGCATCGAGCTCGAACCGGACATGTTCGATTTCCACGGCAAGGTGCGGCATTTCTTCAGTGAGGACTACGCGCGCGGATTCCTGGCCGAACGATTCACTGACGTGGTGGTGGACTCGCACACTGGCAAGCTCTACCGCCAACGCGCCGGCTGGATCACGGTTGTCGCCAGGGCCGCCAGAGCCGAGTGACCGATTGGTCGGCGTTTGGCCTATAGTTAGCAGACCAGCAATCACCATACCGCCCTGCCGTACGGAACCGGACGTCATGATCTCCACCAGCCACTCGAATCGAACCTCGCCAGCCGGTCGGCTGGCCGCCGGGGCAGTTCACCACCGGGGGTAGGGCAACCTTCCCGACGTCCCACGCGGCCGAATTCACCAGGCAGGCAAAACGATGACCCGTGCGCGGCTGAATGAGTGCGGTCGACCGGAGAGAGATTTCTCGACTCCGCTCGAAATGACGTGCTCACGTCAACCCGCGGGGTGATTCCTGATCCCGCATAGACGCGTCGCGTCATCGCCATCCCCTGATACAAGTCTTGGGTGAACGCTCGACGTTCCTGGATCGCCCGCCAGATCGCTGCGGCGATCCAGCGTATCCAGCGGGGCCAGCGAGATTTCTCGACTCCGCTCGAAATGACGTGCCGTTGCGAAACGTCCGGTGTTTGGCCGCAGTCCGTATGACACCGCCGGAACTGCCTCCACGTACCCGCCCAACCGCCTGAGCCCAGGCCGGTCAAGCGGCGTGCCCACCGCATCGCGTCGTGTTCGACTCCATGAACGATGGCAGGCAGTTCCGTGACTCATTTGCTCTCCAACCGCGTCTTCGCCCGGTTCTGGCTGGCCGGGCTCCTCTTCGTCCTGGCGACCTGGTCGCTCCACATCGCGATGCTGGTCTACGTCTACGAACTGACCGGCTCCCCGTTCGCGACCGGCCTGATCCCGGTCTTCGCCGCGATCCCGGGGATCGTGGTCGGGCCGATCGCCGGGGTGCTCGTCGACCGCTGGGACCGCAAGCGCGTGATGGCCAGCGGCGCCCTGGCGCTGGTGGTCCTGCTGGTGGCGACGATCCCGTTCGCGGGCCGGCTCGATGTCTCAATGCTCTACGCGATCATCTTCGCCCAGGCGGTGGTGATGACCTTCTTCGCGCCGGCCGAGAACGCGCTCCTGCCGACCCTGGTGAGGGACGACGACCTCGCCGCCGCCAACGCCCTCAACGCCCTGAACGACAACCTGGGGCGGATCGTCGGGCCGGCGGCGGGGGCGTGGATCTTCGTCCAGTTCGGGTTCGCGGCCACGCTGGCGACCTGCGCCCTGATTTACGCGGCGGGTTGGCTCTGCCTGATCGGCGTCCAGGCCGGGATTGCCGCGTCCTCGCCCATCGCCAGCCATGTGGACCAGCGGACGCTTGCGTCCCTCGCGGCTATCACGAGCCGCGCCTGGCGGGAGTTCGGCGACGGCCTGCGGGCGGTGCATCACACCCGGACCCTGGCGATCATCGTCGCCGTGTGGGGCCTGTTCATGGTGGCCGACGTGCCGTTCTCGGCCGTCTTCCCGGCGTTCCTGAGCGAATCGCTCGAGGTCGGGCCAGAGAGCCTCGGTCTGATGATGACGATCCGGGGCCTGACCGGGGTGGCGGGCGGATTCCTGGTGGTCTGGCTGAGCCGCCGGGTGGAATCGACGACGCTGCTGGCCGGGGGCCTGCTGGCCTACGGCGCCAGCATCGCCGGCCTGGGGGTGATCAACGAGTTCTACCCCGGCGTGTGGCTGACGCTCGCCAACGGACCGGGCGGTGCTGCCGTCCAGACCGGGCTCGCCACCACGCTCCAGCGGAACACGGCGCCGGGGTTGCGGGGCCGGGTGTTTAGCCTGGTCGGGATCGTCAACGGCGTAATCGTGATCGTCGTCAGTCTCGCCGCCGGCAGCCTCGGCGAGGTCGCCGGCACCCGCGCCGTGGTCATCCTCTCCGGCTGCCTGCAACTCCTGCCGTTCCTGCTGGTAGTGACCCTGCTGCGGCAAACAGGCAAACCACACTGGCAACGGCGCAGGGAACATTCGCGATCGTGAGTGCGTAGAATTGAATGACGAAAGTGAAGATGCCGTTCACGATCGACGAATTGCCGATACGCGCCTCCACCGATGCGCCGGGGTTCGCAGGCATCGCCGAGAGGGTGAAACATAGAACCATCTGGGAGGCACTGCCGTGATTGAGGTGAAGCGAGCGGCGATCCGCACCGAAAACGGCCACCAGGTACTCGTCCTTCCCGACGACATCAACTTCAATGAGGCGGAAGTCTCGATCCTGCACAATCTGGACACTGGCGAACTCACCGTCAGGCGTGACGGACCGGCCTCGGAAACGGCGGAGGAATTCTTCGCGTTCCTCGATTCGCTCGACATTCCCCAGGACGATCTCGACTCGTTCATGACCGTCCGTCCGTTGAATGTGCCGCTCAAGCCGGAACGCACGCTCGATACCGACATGGACATCGCTTGACGCCACGCGCAACATCGCCGCACGTTTCAGTCGCATTGCATGAGGACAGCCATGCCTGACGCTTCCTTCACCATCAATGAGTTGCCGATACCCGCTTCCGCCGAGGCCTTGGAGTTCGCGGATTTCACCGAGATGGTCGACATCCGCAACGAAATCGAGGCCGCGGCCCTCGGGTCGTGGGCGCTGAGCGTGACCCCCGAAGAACTCCTGCCGATCTACCAAAAACCGGAATACGATCCCAAACGCCTCTTCGTCGTCCGCGCCGACGGCAAGATCGTGGCCCGTGGTGGGCTCGAGTGGTCGACCGCCCAAGGCACGAACGTCACCTGGGTCTTCGCCGACGTGCTGCCCGCCTACCGCAACCGGGGCATCGGCGGCGCGCTGTTCGCGCACGTGGAGAATCTTGCCCTCGCTTCCGGGCGGACGATCGTCCAGACCGACGCCATCCACGCCAACCTGGCGGGCGGCGAGCGGGTCGTTCCGCCGACTGGCTTCGGCGACGTTCCGGCCGAGGACCCCGGCGTGCGCTTCCTGCGCCAGCGCGGCTATACGCTGGAGCAAATCGGCCGCGTCAGCTTCCTCGATCTCCCGGTCGACCCGGACCTGCTCGCCCGGCACCGCGCCGAGGCCGAAGCCAAGGGCGGGGCCGACTACCAGGTGCTCTCGTGGGTCGGCGTCACGCCCGGGGAGTGGCGGGCCGACCTCGCCTACCTCAAGAACCGGATGAGCGTCGACGAACCGGCCGCCGGACTGGAGATCGACGAGGAAACGTGGGACGAGGCGCGGTTGGCGGCGCACGACGAAACGGGAATCGCGGGCGGGCGCCCTCTCCTGGTGTCGGTCGCCCTCCACGTGCCGAGCGGGACGCTGGTCGGCATCAACGAGCTCTCGGTCGCCAACGACCGTACGCGCCCGGTCGGCCAGGAAGACACGCTGGTGCTGCAAGAGCACCGGGGACATCGGCTGGGCATGTTGTTGAAGGTGGCCAACCTCCAGGAGCTGGCAAAGCTCGCGCCCGAGGCGCCGCTGGTGCATACCTTTAACGCCGAGGAGAACCGCCCGATGCTGGACGTGAACGAAGCGGTCGGGTTCCGGGCTGTCGGCTACGACGGGGTCTGGAAGAAGACGGTTTCGCCATCCTCGTAAAGGCCGACCATGCGCTGGCCACCGTTGGCGCACGCGATGGAGTGGGGACATGGCTGGCACAAGACCAGCTACTACGACGGGACCGATATCAGTGTTTTGTCTCGGCCCGTCTAGCCAGACACCAGGAGGGCAACGCATGCCAAAACCCATCGTCATCGACGAATTGCCGATCCCGGCGTCCATCGACGAGCCTGCGGCGGCGGCGTACGTCGCCTTCGTCGAGCTGCGCAACATCATCGAGGCGGAAGCGCTGGGGAGCGCCGCCGAGAATCTCGATCCCGTCGAGGCCCTGCCCTATTTCCACGACCAGACGTACGATCGGCGACGCCTGTTCATGGCCCGGCTCGACGGTCAGCTCGTTGGGCAAGCGCTGATTTCTTGGGCTGCGGACGACGCCACCAACGTCACCTGGATCGATGGCGGGGTGCATCCGGCCAGCCGTAACCGGGGCGTGGGAACGGCGCTGCTCGATCACCTCGAAGCCATCGCCCGTGAATCGGGCCGCGCCATCGTCCAGTCGGGAGCCACCCACACGTCGGTTCCGGGCGGCGAGCGGCTGGTTCCACCCACGGGGTTCGGGTCGATTCCGCGAGACGACCCCGGCGTGCGTTTCTACCTCGCCCACGGCTACGCGCTGGAACAGGTGAATCGCCTCAGCTCCCTCCCGCTTCCGGTATTGCCAGGGAGCCTGGACGCGCTTCGGGCACGCGCCGCCGCGGCGGCCGGAGCCGATTACC